>JBPCJV010000178.1:0-11268 GCA_051004925.1 Acidimicrobiales bacterium
CCGGAGGTACCCGTGACAACGACCGCGACCTATCCGTGCTGTTTCATCCTTCCTCCCGTCGTGCTGGCGCAGGTGGCGGAGGAGGGTGCGCGCGAAGATCGAGATGCAGCGCTGAGGACGCTGGCCGCGTCGGCGAGCATGCGGGCACGACGAGCCGTCGTGCAGCAGCTCGGTCTGACGGTGCCCCAGTTCGGGAGGCTGGCACTGGCCCCCCGGGGCGAGCGGCGCACCGTGTACGACATGCGCAACCAGGGAAGCGGCCGCCTTCCCGGCACCAAGGTGTGGAGCGAGGGCGAGCCTCCCAGCAAGGACAAGGCGGTCAATGAGGCCGCCGAGGGTGCCGATCACACCTACGACTTCTACAAGGACGTCTTCGATCGCAACGGCATCGACGACGGCGACATGGATCTCGTCTCCTCGGTGCACTACGGCATCGATTTCGACAACGCCTTCTGGCAGGGGACACAGATGGTGTACGGGGACGGCAGCGGTCAGTTCCTGGACAAGGGAAGTCTCACGCGCGACGTCGCCGTCATCGCCCACGAGATGACCCATGGCGTCACCCAGTTCACGGCCCGGCTGCGGTACAGCAAGCAGTCCGGCGCCCTCAACGAGTCCTTCTCCGATGTCATGGGGTCGCTCGTCAAGCAGTGGGTGAACGAGGAGACGGCCGACGTGGCCGACTGGCTCATCGGCGAGGGCATTCTGGGCTCGGCCCTGCCCGGGACGGCGCTCCGATCCATGAAGGATCCCGGCACGGCGTTCGAGGGCGACCCGCAGACCGCCCACATGGACGACTACCAGGACCTGCCCGACGACAACGATCCCCGCAACGACAATGGCGGCGTCCACATCAACTCCGGCATTCCCAACCGGGCCTTCTACCTCGCGGCCACCGCGCTGGGTGGCCAGGCATGGGAGAACATTGGACGGATCTGGTACGACAGCCTGACCAAGAGGTTGGGTGAGGACTCGCAGTTCACGGACGCGGCCGCCGCCACCATCGCATCCGCCGGCGAGCTCTTCGGCGAGGGCAGCGACGAGGAGAAGGCCGTCAGGAGCGGATGGAAGGACGTGGGTGTCCTGTAAGGCCATGCGAGTCTCGATCGTGCAGGGCGCCGGCATGATGCCCATCGTCATCACTACCACCGCCGACTCGGCCGCGCTCACCGACGACGACGCCGACGCCCTCAGGGCCAAGGTCGAGGAGGCGGGACTCCTCGACCGGTCGGGGGCTCGCAGCGGACCCCAACCCGACCGGCCGAGCTACGAGATCACCGTCGAGGACGAGGGACGGCGCAACGACATCGCCTTTGACGACGCCGACCTGCCCGATACCGTCCGCTCGCTCATTGCCTGGGTCGGGTCGGTCCCCGGCCATGAGCGGCGCATCGACCCACCCGGAACGCGCTGAGCATCGGTCTGGCGACAGCCTCCGCTGTGCTCGAAGCCACGGACCCCGTGCCGGCACGCGTGGTGACCGCCAGGCCGGCCGTCAGCCCGACACCGACCGGTAGGCGGCCTCGAGGATGCTCGCAGACCGGGCGAGGCGCTCCTGCTCGTCGGCCGTGAGCGAGATGAGCAACTGGCGCTCGATCCCCGAACGGCCCACGATGCAGGGCAGGCCGAGAACGACGTCGCCGATGCCGTACTCGGCACGAGGCCGGCTCGAGAGCACCAGCAGCTGCTTCTGGTCCCGCCGCACACAGCGAACGATGTGGGCGACGGCGACGGCGACGCCCTGGCTGGTGTAGCCCTTGCGACCCACGATGTCGAAGGCCCTGGTGACCACGCCTTCCGCCAGGTCGTCGGTGATCGTGTGTACCGGGTCACCGCTCGGGAGGGGGAAGTCGTCGAGCCTGACCGAGCCGACCTGGGCGCTCGACCACACGGGGAAGGCGCTGGCGCCGTGCTCACCGATGACGTAGGCGTGCACGTCGCCCTCGTCGACCTCGAGGACGCGGCCCAGCCGGTGAGACAGGCGGGCGGTCTCCAGGAGGGTGCCCGTCCCCATGACCAGGTTGGAGGGACGGGCAGACCGCTCCATGGCGATCCGGGTCAGCACGTCGACCGGGTTGGTCGTCATGATCAGGACGGCATCGGGCGCCACGTCGTCGAGCGCGTCGACCACCTCCCGGATGATCACCGCGTTGTCGGCCAGCAGCTCGAGGCGGTTCTCGCGCATCTTCGACTGGCCGACGGTGACGACCACGATGTCGGCGCCGGCCAGGTCGGCATAGCTGCCGGTGGGCACGATCTCGACCTCGTCCAGCAGCGGAACGCCGTCCTCGATGTCCCATGCCTCCCCCTCGGCTCGATCCGGCTTGCGGTCGAACAGCACCACGCGCCGGCAGGCGCCCAGCAGCACCAGGGCGTTGGTGACGGCGGCGCCGACGTGGCCGGCACCCAGCACGCCGACGGTGAAGGGTCCAGGGAAGGTCCGAACGGTGGGGGTGGGCACGGCGCTCACAGGTGTTGGGTTGTCAGCTCGCCAGGCAGTCGTAGCCGGCGTCGCGGGCGGCGGCGTCGGTGGGGTCTCCGAGATCGAACAGTCCAGGCGGCTCGGGGTTGACGGCGGCGAAATCGGCGGCGGCCGCGCTGGCCCGGTCCTCGCCCACGTAGGAGCGCAGCTCGGCCAGCAACCTGGCCTGGACCACCCCGGGATCAGGGTTTTCCCCCCCCACCTGCGCCGACCCCAGATCGGCGAGTTGGTCGATCGCGCTCTGGTCGAGCCCCAGCCCGCGCAGGGCGGCGACCGCCGCCTGCGCCCGCCCCAGGGCGGGTGCGGCCTGGGCGGCGATCTCGTCCGGAGCCGCGGCCACCGAGGCGCCGAGGGTGCGCTCGACGACAGGGCCGAAGGCAAGGTCGGGATGCCCTCGAATCGCCGGAGGCGCCGACAGGCTGGCGATGGCCCAGGCAATGACCGCGGCACGCGTCGCATCCCGTGTCTGGCAGAACTGCGCGGGGTCGCCGCCGGTGAGGGCGTTCAACACGGTCGCCGACCCGATCGGGGCCACGGCCCTCGGCGGCGGCACCGTCGGTGCGGGACCGGTATCGGACGGAGCGACGACGTTGCGGGCGCCCTTATCGTGGCCGGCGCTGCGGAGTTTGCGGAAGCGGTCGAGCAGCTCCCGGTTCATGTCGCGGGTGACGGCCTGGAGCGCACCGATCTCCGCGAAGTTGACGGCCACCACGTTGGGGAGGCGTCCACGTTCGTCGGCGCATTTGCGCAGGCGGTCCTCGAGGAACTCCCGGGTGTTGAGCTTGCGGGCGTCGCCGGGATTCGGCCGGTCGGTGGTGAGCCAGTGGTTGAAGAGGAACAGCGGTGCGTCCGCTGTCCCCCGGTTGGCATTGCAGTTCATCTCCCCCGCACGTTCGAAGTTGTACTCGGTCTCCTGGAACCATCCCTCGTATCCGGGCTGGTACCACTCCGGGGCACCGGGGCCGCCGACCTCGGAGAACACCAGCAGATTGCGGTGCGACCGCACGATGTCGCCCACCGTCGGCATGGGTTGGTCCTTGCGCAGGGTGTAGACCCGCTCCTCCAGGCCGGCGTCGATGAAGGCTCGCGCCGTGGCGACCGGCTCCACCGCATCCTGGATGACGACGACGACGACCTCGTCGGGGTTGGTCTCGAGGAACGTCTTCAGGTCACCGAGCACCGAGGAGAACGAGACGGCGCCGAGCTCGCAGAAGTTGTGGCACAGGTAGATGTCGCGCTGCGCGTTCGCTCCCGGGGGCGCCCGTTGCGCGAGCACGGCGGCGTGCTCGGCCAGGGCGGGGTTGGCGGCCTCCGTCGCCGGGCTGGCGATCTCGGCGGCCCGATCGGTGACGATCAGCGGGGTCTCCGATCCGGGCAGACGGGCGGACGTCTTCACGCCGTAGTGGGTGTCGATGAGCAGCGCCCTGACGCCCGCCTCGAGCTGCGCCTTGATCGTGGTCAGGTGCTCGCCGAACAGGAAGCCCGGGTACTGCGCCGACGACATCGAGTTGTGGCTTGCGGGGAACATGGCCAGGTTGAGGGGGAGGTCGCACAGCGAGGCGTCGCCGTTGCATTCCTCGACCCCGGCGGCCTCGGCCCGCTGGGCCGCACCCTTCGTGGTCAGCACCAGCCCGAGGCTCATGAGGCCGACCAGCACGACCACGACGGCTGTGCCTACGCCGACGCGCCGCCAGCGGGACCGGGCGGCCGCCGCCGCGTCCACCGCGGCGTTGGTGGCCGCGGGCGTGACGGCGCGCACCAGGCGCATCAGCTCGGCGGCGCCGAAGTAGGCCAGCCACAGGCCAGCGGCCAGCACCGCCAGCCTGGCCCACAGGGTCGGGTCGGCGAGGATGACCAGACCGGCGACGATGGCGACGCACCCCAGCACGGCCGAGCCGGCGGTGGTGGCCCGGCGGCGATCGGCCCACCTACCCACGGCGGCGACCGCGGCGGCCGGCGTGACGCGGCGGGAGGTTCCGGCCATGC
This sequence comes from Acidimicrobiales bacterium, assembly GCA_051004925.1. Classification (GTDB taxonomy): domain Bacteria; phylum Actinomycetota; class Acidimicrobiia; order Acidimicrobiales; family AC-14; genus DATAQC01. The sequence continues at coordinate 4,469 of JBPCJV010000178.1, forward strand.
TGGCCGCCCCCGCCAGCACCACTCCGTAGGCCGCCGTCCACAGGCCGATGTGCATGATGTCGGCCATGCCCTCACCCAGGGCGCCCCTCACCGCGTCGGCGAGCGCAGGGTCGCCCACGGCTCTGCCGGCGATGAACTGGGCGACCGGCACGAGGGCGGCCACAATGAGCCCGTCGACGACGACGACGGCGCCGAGGATCTGTGCCGTACGACGGCGATCGACGGCCAGGGCGATGGCGGCCGCCCCGCAGAGCAGCCCGCCGAGCACCCCGATCCCACCCAGGGCGGCGGTGCGATCGTCGAGCTTCCAGATTCCCAGGTCGGCCAGTCGCTGGGTGGTGTCGGCCAGGCTCTGACCGAGTCCGTTCTTCGTCTCCTGCCCGGGCTTGGTGTCGCTGGGCAACTGGAGGGTGCTGGAGATGATGGCGACCGAGTCGGAGAGGTTGAGCGCCTGCCCCTCGGTCTGACCGTCCAGGATGGCGGCATGGGTGCGCCGCACGGCGGTGCGGAATATCGACTTGAACGTGTCGGTGTCGACGACCGCCTCGATGGCCAGTTGGAACCCGGGGCGGAAGTTGACGGCCTGCTCGTTGCCCTTGAGGGCCAACTGCTCGGTGAGCTTGGTCGCCAGCACCTTGCGGACGGCCGGTTCGCTCAACAGGTCGACCGAGCGCTGGCTGAACGTGCCACTGTCGAACAAGGTGGCGTTCGCCCACCCTGACACGAGGCCCAGCGGCAGCAGCACGCCGGACAGGGCCAGGAGCACGATGCTCGCGATACGGCGCATCCGGGTCGACGAGGACGTCGTCATCGGCGGATCACGGCCTCGTCGTCGAGGTCGGCGACGGGTACCGGTCGATGGGCGGAGGCGGAGGTGTCGGCAACCCCAGCTTGCCCAGGCTGGCGGCGAAGGCATCGGCCCACTCGCCGCTGCGCTCGATCTCCGTCAGGCGGTCGATGAGCACCTCGCGGAGGCGATCGTCCCCCCTGGGGAGCCCGATGCCGTAGGGCTCGTCCGTGAAGGGTGCGTTGACCATCTTGAACCGGCCCCCGCCGTTGGCGATCAGCCCGGCCAGGATGACGTCGTCGGTGCTCACGGCGGCGACCTGACCGGCACCGAGCGCCTCTGTGCACTCGGTCAAGGTGTCCAGCAGGGTGAGCTCGGCCTGTGGGGCCTTCGCGGCGAGGTTGGTGGCCGAGGTCGTGCCCGATGCGGTACAGACCTTCCGGCCGTTGAGGTCGGCCACGCCCCTGATGGAATCGTCGCCCGCCGCCACCATGATGTCCTGATGGGCCACCAGGTACGGCCCGGCGAAGTCGACGACCTGTTTGCGCTCGTCGTTGATGGTGTACGTGGCGACGACGACGTCGACGTTGCCGTTGTCGAGCGAGGACTCACGGTCCTTGGCCAGGGTCTCGACGAACTCGATCCTGTCGCCGAGGTCCTCACGGGTGCCTCCGAGGAGGCCCACGGCCATGAGCTCGGCGATGGACACGTCGAAGCCCTCGAAGCGGTGTGTCTCGGGATTTCGCAGGCCCAAGCCGGGTTCGAAGTTGATGCCCACGACGATCTTGTCGCGGGAGCGGATGGAATCGACGGTGGACGACGTCTCCGGCGTTCCTGAACAGGCTCCGGCGATCACTCCGACCAGGACGAGGACCGGTTTCCTCAACCACGGGCAACGGGCCGTGGAACTAGCCACCCCGACTCATGGCGGCGATGGTAGACAACCGTCGGGCAGGGCGCACCTGCGCCGGCCCGGTGGCGTGGCGCCATGGCGGAACCAGGCGGCGTGCGTGCCCGCGACCGCCGTTCCGACATCGTGATCGGCCACCACTTCGAGAGCCCGCTGACCAGGTCGGCGGCTGTGGTCCATCTGGCGTGGACATAATCACCACCGCCTCGTCGGCGTCATTCGTCTTCGAAGACGTCGCCGCTGGGCCGGGTGATGTCGGCGAACACGTCGAGGCCGGCCAGGGCCAGGCGGTCCTCGAGCACGGCACGCTCCTCGGGCGTGAGGGGAATCCTCGACGGCGGGTCGAGACCGGTGACCTCCAGCATCTCCGCAGCCACGAGCAGCTGGTTGTCGTAGCGGCGCAGCTCGAACTGCCAGGCCTGGGCCTTGCCCGGCCACGAGGGCGAGGTGCGGTACACATCGAGGCGACGGCGGCGCATGCGCAGGTCGCCGGCGAGGCGCTTGATCCTGATCAGGGGCGTTCCCTCCAGTCGCAGCCGATCCCGGTGAAACCACGTGCGTGGTCTCCAGGGGTGCCATTCGGACAGGTCCTTGACGGGGTCCACCTCGGACGGCCAAACTCCGGTCATGTTCCGCAAAAACAAAAAGGCAGCTGAAGTGTCCGACGCGCAGCCTCAGGCTGCCCAGGCCCCGAGACCACAGTCTTCGTCCGGTTACAACCGCTCGGAGCTGACCACCTTCGACGGCAAGGGCAACCCGAGCACGATCGTGTACTCGACCGACGCCCTCGGCCGCACCGTCAAGACGAGGCTCGGCAGACGAGGCGGCCACTAGGGCCTCACCCACGGCTGCCCCGCGGCGCGCCGGCGGGCCAACGAGGGGGCAGCGGTGTACCACGCCATGTCGGAGTCGGAGCGCCTGGCGTTCCTGCGCGACCCGGTGCGCCCGGCCATGCTGTCCTCAGTGCGTGCCGACGGCCGACCACACGTCGCGCCCATCTGGTACGACGTCGACGGAGACCTCGTGGTGTTCACCACCGGGGCGTCCACGGTGAAGGGCAGGAACCTGCAGCGCGACCCGCGCGTCGCACTCTGCGTGCATGACGACCAGCCCCCGTACTCGTTCGTGCTCGTCGAAGGCGTGGCCGAGATCAGCGACGACCGCGAGGCGCTCCGGAGCTGGGCGGCCCGCATCGGTGGCCGCTACATGGGGGCGCACCGGGCCGACGAGTACGGAGCCCGGAACGGCGTCCCCGGAGAGCTGCTGGTCCGGGTGACCCCGATCCGCGCGTCGGGCTCGAAGGACGTGGCGGAGTAGCTGCCGGCGGGGACCCACCCGGGACGCCGTAGCCTTGGCCGCCATGTCCCGCCGCACCAAGATCGTCGCCACCATCGGACCCGCGTCCGACCATCCCGGGATTCTCGCGGCCATGGTCGAGGCCGGCATGAACGCCGCTCGGGTCTCCCTGGCACACGGCTCTCTCGAGGAGGCCCTCGAACGCCTGGCCCGGATCCGGGAGGTGACCGGTGACGCGCTGGTGGGTGTGCTCGGCGACCTGCCCGGTCCGAAGATCCGTGCCGAGTCGTTCCCCGACGGCGGGGTCGAGCTGACGCAGGGCGCGCTGATCGACCTGGTGCCCGGTGGCGACGAGGAGGGGAGCGATGAGAAGCGCATCGCCGTCGACCACCCCGCCGCCATCGGCGCCCTCCGTGAGCACGACCGGGTCCCCCTGGGTGACGGCGCCGTCGAACTGCTCGTGCGTGACGTCGGCGCCGACCGGGCCACCGCCGAGGTCCTGACGGGAGGGTGGGTCCAGGGTCGCCCGGGGCTGGCGCTGCCGGCGGGAAGTCTGACGATGGCCTCGCCCACGCCGAAGGACCTCCGGCTGCTGGACGCCCTCGCCGAGGCCGAGATCGACGCGGTCGCGATCTCGTTCGTCCGCTCCGCGTCCGACATCCTCCGCGCCCGGGCCTCGGTGGGCGAGGGCGGACCCATGCTGATCGCCAAGATCGAGACCCAGGAGGCCGTCGACGCCCTCGAGGAGATCATCGCCGTGGCCGACGGGGTGATGGTGGCTCGCGGTGACCTGGGGATCCGGTGCACCCTGGAGGACGTCCCGCACCACCAGAAGCGCATCATCCGCACGGGGGTCGCCTACGGGCGGCCGGTGATCACGGCCACCCAGATGCTCGAGTCGATGGTGCGGGCCCCGGCGCCGACGCGCGCCGAGGTGAGCGACATTGCCAATGCCGTGTTCGACGGTTCCAGCGCCCTGATGCTCTCGGGCGAGACGGCCATCGGCCACGATCCCGTCGCCGCGGTGCGCACCATGGCCCGGGTGGCGCGGCGGGCCGAGAGCGAGTTCGACTACGGCCGATGGGGCGCCAGCCTCGGCCGGCAGCAGACCGACGAGACTCAGGGAGCACCGGCAAGGGACCGGATCACCGCGGCCATCTCCGGGGCGGCGTGGAGAGCCGCCACCGATGCCGACGTCAACGCCATCATCGCCTGCACCGAGAACGGGAACACGGCCCGGGCCATCTCCCGGTTCCGGCCCACCGTCCCGGTGTTGGCGGCCACCCCGTCGGTGCGCACCGCCCGCCAGCTGTCCATCGGGTGGGGCATCACCGCCTTGCTGACCGACCGCCATTCGACCACCGACGACATCGTGTGGTTCGCGGTGAAGTCGGCCACCCAGAGCGGCGCCGTGGGCCCGGGCGACCTGGTGGCCGTCCTGGTCGGCTCGCCCACGGGGCCCGACGCGGCAACCGACACCCTGCGGCTGGTGCGCGTCCAGTAGACGAGGAGCAGGGCGCGTTGCTCAGGGCGGGGCCGGCGAGTCGGACGGAGGTTCGTCCCGGGACGACCTGGTGAACCGTCCGATGCCCACCCGCGCCGCCCACTCTCGGGGCCGCTCGGCCCCGACGTCGGCCCGCTCGGCCAGGTCGGCCAGGCTGTCGGAGGCCCGCTCGGAGCGTCCCTCGCCGACCCGGAGCGACACGTAGCACGCCGCCCCCACGGGGATCGGGACCCAGAAGTTGAACAGGCGCCACGACGCCACGCCGAGCAGGGCCACGCCCCGCGGCGTGCCGAACCCCACGAGCGTGGGGATGAGCACGCCCTCGATGATCCCCAGGCCACCGGGTGTGATGGGAATGGCCCCGAGCACGTTGGCCAGACCGAAGGCGACCAGGAGCTCGTCGACGCGCACGGCGTGGCCGAAGGCGGCGAGGAACACGCCCAGGGAGGCCAGGTCGAGCAGCCAGTTCGCCACCGCCCACCCGACGGCCCGGGCGAGGAGATGCGGGTCGCGGCCGAGGTAACGGAGGCGGGCGGCCAACTGGTGCACCAGCCGGTGCACGGCGTCCCCGTGCACGAACGGCAACGGCCGGGTGGCGGCCCGGAGCACCCGGACGGTGCGCTCCTCGCCGAAGGTGAGCGAGACCACGGCGGTGGCGAAGAAGGCGAGAAGGAGGGATCCCACGACGGCGGCGGTGGTGTACAGGGGGCTGAAACCGCTGGCGGGGATGGACACGATCAGCCCCAGCCACAGCAGCACGTTGAGCACCACCGCCGAGCCGATGCTCTGGGCGGCGAGGGCGAAGGCGGCGTTGGGCCCACTGACGCCAGAGCGGACGAGGAGCTCGAACCCCAGGCCGGCGCCCACGGCACTTCCTCCCGGCACCACGTGGCTCACACCCAGCGTCGAGAGGTCGATACGGAGCACCGTGCCGAGCGAGGGCCGGGTGTGGCGGGGGAGGAGCGAGCGGGTCAGTTGGGCATACGCCACGATCGCCGCCCCTTCCAGGACGATGCCGGCGACGACCCATGCGGGCTCGATCTGCCCCAGCAGCCGCAGCGCCTCCCGGGTGCCGGCCAGCTGGGGCAGCACGAGGATGTCGACGACGAGAAGGAACAGCAGGAACATGACCACCCGCCGGATCCGGCGCCAGGTGACCCGGGTCCGGGCCGGGTCCCCCCCGGAAGCCTCGTCAGTACTCACGACGACCCTCTTCTAGCCGGTGTCGCCGGGGCTGGCGGGGAGGGTGGGGCATAGGGCCCATACCTTCACGATTGCGAATGTGTCAGTATCCGGACGTGGTTGACGACACCGTGGGCATCGACGGCGCCACTGAGTTCTTTCGGGCCCTGGCCAGCCCGCACCGCGTCGGCATCGTGGCACAGCTGGCTCGGGGTCCGCGCTGCGTGCACGAGCTGGCCGCCCATCTAACCGTCTCTCAGCCCCTGGTGTCGCAGCACCTGCGGGTTTTGCGGGCCTCCGGCCTGGTGCGGGCCCAGCGGAGCGGGAAGCTGGTGTCCTACTCCCTGAGCGACCCGCGGGTCGGCCAGATCGTGCTCGACACCGTGGGACGGGCCGCGGCGCGAACCAGGGGCGGCGACCAGGCCACGGCAACGGCGACGGCCACCGCGTCATGAGCGCCCCACCGGACCAGTCCGGTCACCTGCACGAGCAGGCGGCCCTGCGCCTGGCGGCCGCGGAGCAGCGGTACACCTCCGGGCGCCGCGCCCTCGTGGAGGTGCTGGGGGCCTCGCCGCGACCCCTCACCACACCGGAGATCCTGAACCTCGCTCCGGGCGGTGTCCCGCAGAGCTCGGCGTACCGGAACCTGACCGTGCTCATCGAAGCAGGCGTGGTGCGGCGCCTCGCGGGCGCCGACGACGTGGGGCGGTTCGAGCTGTCGGAGGAGCTCACCGGTGAGCACCACCACCACCTGGTGTGCGCGACGTGCGGGACCGTCGTCGACGTGACCGCGTCGCCGCTCCTCGAACGGGCCCTCTCCGAGGCAGGACGGGTGGTCGCCGACGAGACCGGGTTCGTCGTCACCGACCACCGCATCGACCTGGTGGGCTCCTGCCCAGACTGCACGAAATCGTCGTAGCAGGTGCGCGGCGCGCCGACGTGGAGGGCGAACCGGGCGGTGGGCGGTGTGCTGATGATGTCCCCACTCGTGCTCACTGAAGGAGGAAGCGCGATGGACCCTGACCCACAGCAATCCGGGCGCGCCGTGAAAGCGGGCATCTACACCCGGATCTCCTCGGACCCGAGTGGCCAGCGGGCCGGTGTCGAACGACAGCGCACCG
>JBPCJV010000179.1:0-17518 GCA_051004925.1 Acidimicrobiales bacterium
GCCGAAGAAGCCCTGCGCCTGTCCCTGCTGGCCCGGTCCGCGGGCCTGCCCACGGGGATCAAGCTCGATGTCACACCCGACCCCCTGTACCTGCTACCCGACCCGGTTGAGACCCTGAGGGCCGCCGAGGTGCTGTGCGCCGACGGGTTCACCGTCCTCCCGTACGTGAACGCCGACCCCGTGCTGTGCAAGCGCCTCGAGGAGGTGGGCTGCGCCACGGTGATGCCTCTGGGCTCGTGGATCGGCTCGAACCAGGGCCTGCGCACGCGCGGCGCTCTCGAGATCATCGTCGAGCAGTCGCTCGTTCCCGTGGTCGTCGACGCCGGCATCGGCGCGCCCTCGCAGGCGGCCGAGGCCATGGAACTGGGGGCCTCTGCCGTCCTGGTGAACACCGCCATCGGCACCGCGGGCGACCCGGGGGCCATGGCCGCCGCCTTCCGTCTCGCCGTCGAGGCCGGCCGCCGGGGCTACCTGGCCGGGCTGCCGGGGCCGTCGGCGGTCGCCGCCGCCTCGTCGCCGCTCACCGGGTTCTTGTCCTGAGCGTGGCCGGCGTCGCCGTCACCCTCGAGTCCCGCCCCGACGAGGTGCCGCCCGGGACGGCGGCCGCCGACGTGGTGGGATTTCTCGACACCGACCTGGGGCGGTTGCTCGACCGGGCGGCCACGGCCACGGCGGCCGACGTGGGCCACGCCCTCGCCTCCCCCCGCCGGGGGCTCGACGATCTGGCCGTGCTCCTCTCGGGTGCCGCGGCCGAGCGGTTGGAGGACCTGGCCGCCGCCGCCCACCGGCTCACCGTGCAGCGCTTCGGTCGCACGGTTCGTCTCTTCGCCCCCCTGTACCTGTCGAACGAGTGCGCCTCGACCTGCACCTACTGCGGGTTCTCCGCAGGAAACGACATCGTCCGCCGCACACTGTCTCCCGCCGAGGTCGGTGCCGAGGCCGCCGTGCTCAGGGAACGGGGCTTCCGCCATCTGCTCCTCGTGTCGGGCGAGCACGCCCGCATCGTGTCGCGCGACTACCTCGAGGACTGTGTGCGGGCCGTGGCCGCCCAGGTGCCCTCGGTGTCGGTCGAGGTCCAGGTGTGGGACGCTCCCACGTACGAGCGCCTCGTCGCCGCGGGCTGCGAGGGACTCGTCGTCTACCAGGAGACCTACGACCGGACGACGTACGCCTCCACCCACCTCAAGGGGAAGAAGCGCAACTACGACTGGCGGCTGGCGGCGCCCGACCGCGGTGCGGCGGCGGGCATGCGCCAGCTCGGTGTCGGGGCACTGGTCGGTCTGCACGACGACTGGCGGGCCGACGCCCTGGCCACTGCTGCCCACGCCCGGGCCCTCGTCCGGCGCTGGTGGCGGTGCCAGGTGACAGTGTCGGTGCCCCGCCTGCGCCCGGCGGCCGGCGACTACCACCCGTCGGCACCCGTCGGCGACCGCGACATGGCCCAGCTGGCCTGCGCCCTGCGGCTGGTCCTTCCCGACGTGGGGCTGTCGCTGTCAACCCGCGAGGACCCCGCCCTGCGCGACGGTTTGCTGCGACTGGGGTTCACGCAGATGTCCGCCGGCTCCCACACCGAGCCGGGCGGGTACGCGGCGACGAGCGACGCCGAGCCCCAGTTCGAGATCAGCGACTCCCGTTCGCCCGAGGAGGTGGCGGTGGTCCTGCGCCGCGCCGGGTACGAACCCGTCTGGATGGACACCATCGGTGCCCGTAAGGTCGGGCCATGAGTCTCCGCCTGCGGATCGTGCTCGCATCCGTCGCCCTCGCGGTGCTGGTCGCCCTCGGTGCGGCCCCGGCGTCGGCGTCGGCGGGGGCCAGGGGGGACGGTCCGCGGCCCCGCCCCGTCGCCCAGGCTCCGGTAGACCAGCCGCCGGGCGGAGTCGCGGAGGAGGCGCCCTCGTCGATCGACACCGGCGACTCGGTACGGGCCTTCCTGGTGCTCGCGGTGTGCGTGCTGGTCATCGCCGTCCCCGTCGGCATCACCGTGCTCCGCGTGCGGCGCCGCCAGAGGGCATCGACCGACCCCGCCTCGGGCTGAGAGCGCGGTTGTCCTCCCGGTTGTGACCGGGTTGTGACACATCCGAGATGGGGCCGTTGCAGAGACCGACGACGGTGGACCTCCGAGAACATCATCCTGAGGAGGTCCTCCATGTCTGCAATCTTCCGCCGACCGGCCGCAGTGGTCGCCTGGCTCTCCGTAATGCTGATAGCTGTCGGTGTCGGCTCGATCGGAACGGCAAGCGCGGCCGCTCCCTACTGCGGCATCACCTGGGGCAGCCTGGCCAAGGCGGGTGGCACGTCGAGTACGGCTGCGCTCGGCAACGTGCGCACGGGCCGCCACGAGTGCTTCGACCGGGTGGTCTTCGACTTCGACGGGTCGGCCAACGGGTACCACGTCGAGTACGTGCCCGAGCTTCGCACCGACGGTGAAGGTCGCCGTCTCACCGTGGCCGGAGGGGCGATCCTGCGGGTGACGCTCAAGGCCAACGTCTTCGACCAGCTCGGCCACCTGCACTACGCGCGGGCCGACGGCGACCACGTCGCCAATGTCGGTGGGTACCAGACGCTCCGCGACGTCGTCTACGCCGGGTGCTTCGAGGGCGAGACCACGTTCGGTGTCGGCGTGCGGGCCCGCCTGCCGTTCCGGGTCATGAGCCTGGCCGGACCGGGCTCGAACAGCAGGATCGTGCTCGACGTCGCCCATCGGTGGTAGGCACGAACACCGTCGCCGAGACCGGCTCAGTCGACGGTGAGCATCTTCAGGGTCATCGCCCCGATGTGAAGCCACCGAGCGAACCCCATGCGTGGCGACCACCCGTCGGCCTAGCCTTGGGGGGCATGCCCGACGCGTTCCACGACGTGGTGGCGAGGATCCGGGCGGGCGCGCGACCCCGGGCGCGTGCCCGGACATGAAGCGCCGCTCCGCGTCGCCACCGTCCATCGGCGAGCGGGCTGCCGTCCTCGAAGAGATTCGCAACAAGAAGATGGCCCGGTCTCCGCACGCGTTCGTCCGCGGCAACACCGTCCATTTCTACGAGCAGCTCGCGTCAATGGACGGCGACAGGCTTCCCCACGGTCCACCCGTGTGGATCTGTGGCGACTGCCATGTCGGGAACCTCGGTCCGGTCGCCGACGCCACTGGCCACGTCCGGGTCCAGATCCGTGACCTCGACCTGACGGTGATCGGCAACCCTGCCTACGACCTCATCCGTCTCGCCCTGTCCCTGGCCTCTGCGGCGCGGGGCTCGGGTCTGCCCGGTCTCACCACCGTGCGCATGCTCGAGGCCCTCACGGACGGCTACGAGTGCGCCTTCGACCACGACCCCGACGAGGCCGTCGACGACATCCCCCCACCGAAGGCCGTCCAGCTCGTCATGAAGCGGGCCACGAAACGAGCGTGGAAACACCTGGCCAGAGACCGCATCGAGGACACCCGGCCGGCCATCCCGCTCGGGAAGCGGTTCTGGCCCGTGTCGATGGACGAGCAGCAGGCGATCGCCGGCCTCGTCCACGACGACGGGGTCGGGAGCCTGGCGACCATGGTCCGATCGCGGGACGACGACGCCGAGGTGGAGGTCGTCGACTCGGCGTACTGGAGGAAGGGCTGCGGCTCGCTCGGCCGCCTTCGCTATGCCGTGCTGCTGGGCGCGACCGAAAGGTCGTCGGGAGACACGCACTACTGCCTGATGGACATCAAGGAGGCGGTTCTGTCAGCCGCCCCGGCCTTTCCTCTCGGGTACACACTCGAGGACGAGGCGAAGCGCGTGGTCGAGGGGGCCCGCCATCTCTCACCGTTCCTCGGGGAGCGCATGCGGGCCACGCGTCTGGGCGACCGGCCCGTGTTCATCCGGGAGCTGATGCCGCAGGATCTCAAGGTCCGGATCGACGGTCTCACCACCAAGCAGGCCATGAAGACGGCGAGGTTCCTGGCCACCGTCGTGGGTGTCGCGCACGCCCGGCAGATGGATTCCGCCACTCGCGCCGGGTGGCAGGCCGAGCTCGCCCGGCACCGGTCGAAGACCCTGGATGCGCCCTCGTGGCTGTGGACGAGCGTCGTGGAGCTTCTCGCCAGCCACGAAGGCGCGTATCTGGAGCACTGCCGCCACTACACCGCGGCCACATCTCCGGCCAAAGGGTGACGGCCGGAAAAGGCTGACCGAGCCGGCCGTCACCCGCCGAGCGGGGATGACCTATGGCAAGATCAGCTCGCCCGTGTACGGGGCGTGGCGGACGAGCGCTCCGGGCACGTCGGCGGTGCCCATCGCCATCACGTACCCCGAGGCACCTGTCAGCGCGCCCGTGCCTCCCGTTATCTTGAACAGGAACGTAGTTTCGCCGGCGCTGGCGGGGTCGGGGTTGAACACGATCGTGCCGGCCATGTTGAGGTCGCCGTCAGGCGTGTGCACGACGAGCAGGCCTTCGGCGATGAGGTTGCTGGGCGGCTGCGCAGGGAATATCGCCGTGGCCGGGCCCTCGCCCCGCCCGCGAATGCCGCCCCGGAAGGTGACACGGGCACACGTGGGGTCGGTGCACCCGGGGGTCGGCGCGGTCTTGAACGTGAGGTTCCCGGCTATCGGGCCGCTCTTGGGAGCAGCGCCGTCATCGCCTCCTCCCGTCCCCCGGGAGTCTAGAGAGGGCCGGTTCTCCGTGCCCGGCCGAGTGGGTGACTGCCGCCGACCGGTTCGTCGGTGGGTCGCCCCGCCAGGCGTCGACCAGGGCGACGAGCTCGGGGAGGGCGTCGATGGTGGCGTCGGGCTTCACGTCGTGGGGAGCGGCCCAGGGATTGGGGCGCAGGACGGTCCGCAGCCCGGCCCCCTTGGCCCCGGCGATGTCGTCGAAGGGCCGGTCGCCGACGAACACGGCGGCGCCGGGGTCGCCGACGCCCACCGCCTTCAGGGCGGCGGCAAAGGCGTCGGGGTGGGGCTTCTGGTACGGCAGCTCGCTGGTGTAGAGGCGGGCGTCGATCAGGTCGGCCAGCCCGTCACGCTCGAGGAAACGCTCGTGGAACGAGCGGGGCCAGTGGGTGTTCGACAACATCCCGACCCGCAGGCCGCGCTCGCGCAGGGCCACGAGCGTGGGGGCGGCGTCGGGGTCGTGGACGACGTGGGGGGTCCACGCGTCGAGGTGGCGGACGGCGGCTTCCTCGAGGAGGGCCTCGGCCACGTCGAGGTGCAGCTCGGCCGTCGCCGCGGCCAGGAGATCGGCGAGGGTGGCGCTGCGCTGGTGGCTGGCGGTGGTGGCCCAGAAGTCGGCCTCCACGGCCGCCATCCGTGTCGTCAGCTCGTCCTCACGGTCGGGCGCGAGGTGACGGGCGGCCAGGCGCCAGGCGTCGACCAGCTCGGCCTCCACGAACACCGACAAGGTGCCGCCCCAGTCGAAAATCACCGCCTCCACGGTCACCGGCCCGACCCGGCGATCCCCTCGGGCTCCGACAGCCAGCCCTGGACCAGGCTGCGGAGGCGGTCGAGGCCGACGCCTTTGGTCGCGCTGACCCACACGACCTCGGAGGGGGGGAGGCCGCAACCGTCGGCCAGCTCCCGCTTTCGCCTATCGCGCGCCGACGACTTCACCTTGTCGTGCTTGGTGGCCACCACCGTGTGGGGCCGGTCGTGGGCGCGCAGCCATTCGAGCATCTGCACGTCGAGGGGCGTCGGGCCGATCTCGCCGTCGACGAGCACGAGGATCATCACCAGCTCCCGGCGCTCGAGCAGGTACCGCTCCATGATCGTCTTCCACGATGCCCGCATCCTGGCCGAGGCGGATGCGTAGCCGTAGCCCGGGCAGTCGACCACCGTGCCGCCACCGTCGACCTCGAAGGCGTTGAGCAGGCGGGTGCGCCCCGGGGTCTTCGAGACACGGGCCAGGCTCTTCTGGGCTCCCAGGGCGTTGAGCAGCGACGACTTGCCCACGTTGGAGCGCCCCACGACGGCGAGCTCGGCCGCCGTGTCGGGGAGACGGCGAGGGTCGTCGGCCGACATCACGAACCGGAGCTTCAACGGGGCGGGCATCTCTCTACGCATTCTTAGCCACCGGCCCCGACTCAGGGGCCCGGCCATTGCGGCCGGGCCCCGGCGGGTCAGCGGATGACGGGCGTCTCCAGCGGGGAGCCCACGTCGTTCACGAACACGTCGAGGATCGTGAACTGCTCGGGGTTGGTGACGCCGGTGACGACGGCGTGGTTGGTGAGCAGGATCGACCCCCTTCCGTCGAAGGCGATGTTGGCCGGCGAGTCGTAGGGGAAGATCGGGTTCGTGGTGTTGGCCAGGCGCGCCACTTCCCGGCCCCTGGGAGACAGGATCGACACACCCGAGGCAAAGGGTGTGGCAATGGCGACGTACAGGCGCCCCGACTGCCCGAAGGCGATGCCGTCGGGGGCATCGCCGTTGGTGTACTCGTGGAACACCCTCAGGTCGGCGGCCGACGGGTTGTCAACCAGGGGCAGCGTGTACACGAACGCCCGGCCTTCCAGGTCGGCCGTGACCGTGAAGTACACCTTGGTGCGGTCGGGACTCAGCCGGATGCCGTTCACGCCGATGAAGGTCGAGGCGAGACGGACGTCCTGGAACCAGATCTGGGGCACGCCCCCGCCCGGGGGCACCTTCCAGATGGTGGCCTGGGTGGAATCGGTGACGTAGGCGTTGCCGGCGGCATCGAAGGCGATGTCGTTGGGCAGCGGCGGGGCGTCGAAGGGCGTCGGCGAGCACGGTGTCCCCGGCGGCACGGCGAAGCACGCCGGCAGGTCGGGGAAGGGCGTGGAGTACTGGGTCTGCCTCCCGTTGAGCGTGACCCGGTAGATGCCGAGCTGGGTGTTGAGCACGTACACCCGGCCGGCCCGGTCGAGGGCGATCGACGAGTTGGCGTGCTCGAACGCCAGGTTCTCGCCCTGGGTGGGGAACGTGCGCAGCAGCTTGCCCGTGAGGCGGTCGTAGACCAGCACCTGGGAGGGGGGACCACCGGCGGTGCCGAAAATGGCCGGCCCGGAGACGACGACGAGGTTGCTCACCACGGCGATGCCCTCGGGGAACCCGGGCGGGACCGGCACCTGCGCCAGCACCCTCGCATCGCCGAACTGCCGGGCGTGCGTGGCCCCCGCCACACCCACCGAGGTGACCGACAGGGCCACCGTCATCGCCAGCAATGTGCGCAGGCGTACGCCTGGCCGGTTCCGCGTCGTTTGCACAGTGCTCTCCTCGCCTCGCCTGGTGAAGCTCCCAAACTATGTGTGGACGCGTCAGGCCCGGTTGACGTTGCCGATCGGGCGGTCACGAAGGCCGCCTTGTTCCTCGGCGGGTCGGCGCCCGGTCCACCACGGCGGCGGCCGGCGCTGGCATGGTGGTGCACGGATGAAGCCCATCTTTTCCGGGGTCGTCGCCCCGGCCAGTTGCGGAACCACCCGATCCCCCCAGGAGTCGCCGCGTGATCACGCCCATGGTCGACCTCACCGCGCCCGTTTCCGCCCGCCTCACCAAGACCGTGGTGCTCGACACCTCGGTACTCGTGGCCGATCCCGGTGCCATCCATGAGTTCGGAGGTTGTGCGCTCAACATCCCGCTCACCGTCATCGAGGAGCTGGACGGGCTCAAGAGCCGTCCTGATGGAGTGGGCCGCACGGCCCGCGACGCCCTCCGGCGTATCGAGAGCCTGCGGGTCGCGGCGGGCGGCTCGCTGGTCGAACCCGTCGCCCTCGACCATGGCGGCACGCTGGCCATCGTGCTCAACGGGGTCAACCACACGCTGCTGGCTGAGCACTACCTCGACGTGTCGGTTCCCGACAACCGCATCATCGGCGCCGCCCTCGGCCTGAAGACGGGCGGGTCGGAGGTGGAGGTCGTGTCCAACGACGCCGCCCTGCGCATCAAGGCCGCCCACGTCGGCCTGGCCGCCAAGGAGTACGTTCCCGTCTCCGCCTACGGGCGCCATCTCGGCTCGCCCGGATGGCGGACGTTGACCGGTCTCGACGGCGCCCTCGTCGACCGCCTGTTCGCCGAGCGACGGGTGGAGGTGGGCGACGTGCCGAGAGCCGTCGAGGTGCACGAGAACGAGTTCGCCGTGCTGCGGGCCGGGCAGCAGTCGGCCCTGACCCGGCGTCGGGGCGACCACCTGTGCCTGCTGCGCCAGGACCAGGAGGCCTTCGACCTGCGGCCCCGCAACCTCGAACAGCGCCTGGCCCTCGACCTTCTCCTCGACCCCGAGGTCTCGGTGGTGGCCCTGGACGGGCCGGCGGGGACGGGCAAGACGCTGCTGGCCATCGCCGCCGGCCTCGAGCAGGTGTGGAACCACCCGGCCAGCCGCCGCTACGAGCGCATGGCCATCTTCCGTCCCGTCGCCGCCGTGGGCCAGCAGGATCTGGGCTACCTCCCCGGCACCCTAGACGAGAAGCTCGACCCGTGGATGGGCGCCATCCACGATGCGGTAGTGGCCATGAGCGACGGCCGGCGCAAGGCGGCGGCCGACGAGACTCTCGCCCAGATCACCGCCGAGGGTCGGCTGACCATGGAGTCGGTCACATACCTGCGGGGGCGCTCGCTGCACGGCACGTGGGTGCTGCTCGACGAGGCGCAGAACCTCGAGCCCAGCGTGGCCAAGACCGTCCTCACGCGCGCGGCCGAGGGCACCAAGGTGGTGTTCACCGGTGACACCAGCCAGATCGACGTTCCCTTCCTGTCGGCCGAGAACAACGCCATGTCGGTCCTCACCGCGGCACTCGGGGGCGGGCGCGGCGGCGGCCTGTTCGGCCACGTCCGCCTGGCCCAGGGTGAACGCAGCCCCATGGCCACGATGGCCGCGGACCTGCTCTAAGGGATTACTGGCTCTCCGCGCGTAGTGCGTACCCGTCTCCCGCCGGACCCTGAGGATGAACTCCTGCATCGACGATCGTCCCTGCGCGTCGAGGGCGCCGGAGGGCTCGTCCAGCAGCAGCACCTCGGGCTCGGTGCCCAAAGCGCCGAAGCATTGACTACGTGCATGCCGACCTGTCCTGGGACGCCCTCTGCGTGCCACCATGCCGTGGTGGAGGTCGAAGGCCGGCGCCGCTTCCGATGGTCGGCGCGGATCCGGTACCACTATCTGCCGGCG
Source organism: Acidimicrobiales bacterium (assembly GCA_051004925.1). Classification (GTDB taxonomy): domain Bacteria; phylum Actinomycetota; class Acidimicrobiia; order Acidimicrobiales; family AC-14; genus DATAQC01. Next base: position 9,073 of record JBPCJV010000179.1, read on the forward strand.
TCGGTCGTCGTCGGGATGGCCGGCGCGGGCCTGACCATCCGCATGGGGATGCGCCGCTTCACTCGGCTCACGAGCGCCTTCAGCAACAAGGTGGAGAACCTGGCCGCCGCCGTATCGCTCCACTTCATGCACTACAACTTCTGCCGGGTCCACCAGTCGCTCACGATCACCACCCCTGACGGCAATCGGACGAAGCGCACTCCGGCCATGGCGGCAGGGATTGCGGATCGCGTCTGGACGATCTCCGAACTCGTCGGCTTGCTCGACCCGCAGACGCAAGCTTCAAACTGACCCACTACCGCATGTGCGCCTGATTGGCAGGCAGGACCTGCATCTGCTGGTTAGCCTGCGGGCCGTGGCGACCTACCGGATGGGGCAGGCGGCCGAGTTGCTCGGCGTGAGCGCGGACACCGTGCGCCGGTGGGCGAAAGCGGGACGACTGGCCACCACCCGGACCGAGGGTGGGCGCCGGGTCGTGGACGGCAAGACCCTCGCCCGCTTCGCCGCGTCGCTAGCAGCGCATCCCGATTCCGGCCCGGTCCTCTCCGGATCGGCGCGCAACCGCTTCGCCGGGATCGTGACCGGCGTGGTGAAGGACAAGGTCATGGCCCAGGTCGAGATCCAGGCCGGCCGGCATCGGGTCGTCTCCCTCATGACCAGGGAGGCGGTCGACGAGCTGGGCCTCACGCCGGGGGTGCTGGCGACGGCGGTGGTGAAGGCGACCGCCGTCGTCGTCGAAACGGGGGAGTCCGACGGATGAGGGCCCGAGGCCCCCGGGCCCTTCGTGTCGCGGTCGCGGCGGTCCTCGTCGCGATCGCCGCGGGCTGCGGGCAGAGCACGGGCACCGCGTCCTCCGGGGAGTCCGGCGGGCGCGCCACGGTGCGCGTCGCCGCCGCCGCCGACCTGAAGTTCGCCATGGATGAGGTCGCGGCGGCGCTGGTCCGCAGCCAGCCGGACATCGACCTGGCCGTCACCTACGGGTCGTCGGGAACGTTCTTCCAGCAGCTGAGCAACGGGGCTCCCTTCGACGTCTTCCTCTCGGCCGATCTCAGCTACCCGGCCAAGCTGGCGGAGGCGGGCAAGGCGAGCAACGACGACGTGTTCCGATACGCAGTGGGACGGCTGGTTGTCTGGGCCCCGAACGGCTCGCCGGTGGATGCCACGCGGGGCCTGGCCTCGTTGTCGAGCCCCGAGGTGACCAAGGTCGCCATCGCCAACCCCGCACACGCGCCGTACGGCAAGGCCGCCGTCGCCGCCATGCAGGCCGCGGGCGTCTACGACGCGGTCGACGACAAGCTTGTGCTTGGCGAGAACGTGGCCCAGGCCGCGGAGTTCGCCCAGTCGGGCAACGCCCAGGTCGGCGTGTTCGCCCTGTCCCTGGCTCTGTCATCGCAGCTGAAGGACAAGGGCCGTTTCGCCGAGGTCCCCCTCGAGAGCTACCCGCGCCTCGACCAGGGCGGGGTAGTCATGGGCGACGCGCGCGACCCCCAAGCGGCCCGGAGGGTCAAGGACTTCCTCCTGGGCGAGCAGGGCAGGGCAATCCTCGGGGGTTACGGCTTCTCCGAACCCGGCACCTGATCGACGGGACGGCAACATGGACTGGCAGGCGATCGGGCTCAGCCTGCGGCTCTCGCTGGCCACCACCGCGATCCTGCTGGTGGTCGCCGTCCCGCTGGCGGGATGGCTCGTCTTCTCCCGACGCCGGTGGACCGTGATCGTGGAGGCGATCGTGGCGCTGCCCCTGGTGCTGCCTCCGACGGTGCTCGGCTTCTACGTGCTCACCGCCATGGGCACCCGCTCCCCGTTCGGGCGGTGGTGGGAGTCGGTGACCGGGTCGACGTTGCCGTTCACCTTCACGGGACTTCTCATCGCCTCGGTGCTCTACAGCCTGCCGTTCGCCGTGCAGCCGCTGCTGGCCTCCTTCGCCAGCGTCGACCCCCGGCTGCTGGAAGCCTCCACCGTGCTCGGCCGCACGCGTCGGGAGACGCTGCGACGGGTCGTGCTGCCGTTGTCGCGGGCCGGCTTGGCCACCGCCGTCGTGCTGACCTTCGCCCACACCGTTGGTGAGTTCGGCGTGGTGCTGATGGTCGGCGGCAACATCCCCGGCGAGACCCGCACCGTGTCGATCTCGATCTACGACAACGTCCAGGCGTTCGACAACGCCGCCGCGGGCCGGACGAGCCTGGCCCTCCTGGGCTTCTCCCTGGTCGTCCTCACCGTCACCTACGCCCTTCAACGTCGCGGAGCACCCGGTTGGCCCCGACCCTGACCGCACGCGTCCGCCGGCACGTCCTCGACATCGACCTCACGCTGGAGTTCGACCACGCGCCCGTGACCGTGCTGTTCGGGCCTTCCGGGGCGGGCAAGACCACCCTGCTGCGCTGCCTGGCCGGCCTCGACCGCCCCGAGGCCGGAAGCCACATCGCCCTCGGGGACCAGGTCTGGGACAGCGAGGGTGTGCACGTCGCCGCCCGCCACCGCCACGTCGGCTATCTGTTCCAGGACCACGCCCTGTTCCCCCACCTCGGTGTGAACGCCAATGTCGCCTACGGCCTGCACCATCTCGCCCGCCGCGACCGACCAGCGCGCGTCAGCGACGCCCTGCGGGCCGCGGGCGCCGAGCACCTGGCCGGACGGGCGACCCGCCAGCTGTCCGGCGGCGAAGCCCAGCGCGTGGCCCTCGCCCGCGCCCTGGCCCCGCATCCGCGCCTGCTGCTGCTCGACGAACCCCCTTCCGCCCTCGACGCCCCCACCCGGGCCCGGTTGCGCGCCGAGTTGCGCCAGCGGCTGGTTGCCGCCGCCGTCCCCACCCTCGTGGTGACCCACGACCGTGCCGAAGCCCTGACCCTGGGCGACCGCATCGCCGTGATCGTCGGCGGCCGGCTCCGGCAGTACGGCGCCGTCGAGGACGTCTTCTCCCGGCCCCGCGACCCACAGGTCGCCGAGGCCGTCGAGGTCGAGACCGTGGTGTGGGGGAAGGCCTGCGGGCAGAGCGAGGGCCTGACTCGGGTCCGGGTCGGAACCACCGAACTGCTGGCCGTGGCCGACGACGAGCTGCTGGCACCCCGCTCAGAGGGCCGCTCGGGCCCAGCACCCCGCTCCGAGGGCCGCTCGGGCCCGGCCGACGTCGACGTGCTCGTCTGCATCCGGGCCGAAGAGGTCTCCCTTCAGGTCCCCCAGGCGCCCTATCCGGCCAGTCCCCGCAACCACCTGCCGGCCGCCGTCACCGCCATCGTTCCCGACGGGCCGTTGCTGCGGGTCGACCTCGACGCCGGCTTCCCCCTCGCCGCCTACATCACCCGGCCGACACTCGACGAGCTCGACCTCGGCCCGGGTAGTCGGGTCGTGGCCGTGATCAAGGCGACCGCGGTGCATCTCGTCCGCCGGGCCTGACCTCGCTGCGGGAGGAGATGTCCCGGCCAGAACGGGACACGTGTCCCTGGTCGGCGGGACGTCCGCGGCATGATGATGCTCCCGAGGGACGTATCACGGCCTGAGGCATTGCATCTACTCTCGTGGGAGGAAGAGATGGGCACGACGAGAGACACGACGAACACACTGGGGAGGCCGGCGGCGCTGGGGCTGGGCTGGACCGCCTTCGTTCATGTGGGCCTCGCGCCCGAGCACCTTCAAGAGGACCTCCAGCTCGGCGTTGGGTTCCTCGGAGCCGGGGTCGTCTCGCTGGCCATCGCCATGTGGCTGTGGAACCGGGGCGGGCGGCGCTCCTGGCTCGTCGCCGGCCTCGTCTCGTCGGCCATGGCCGGCGCCTACGTCGTCAGTCGCAGCGTCGGGCTCCTGGGCGGGCACCACCAGGAGCCCTGGGATGCCCTGGGCCTGACCACGCTAAGCATCGAGGCGGGAATCACGCTGACCGCCCTCTTCCTGTTGTACGGGCGTCGGATGGCCAACGCCGTCGCCGCAGGGCTGGTGGTCATGACCGGATCCTTCGGTCTCGCACCCGTCACGCCGGCCATGGCCGCCACCCTCCCGCCCCCGGCACCGTTCCAGCTCGCCCTCCCCGTGCCGCCGACCCTGAGTCCCGTCAGCAGCGACGCGACCACCGACTACTACAACGTCACGGCCGAGCCCGGCACCGCCCAGATGCTGCCGGGGACCCCGCGTACGCCGGTGTGGACCTACAACGGCACCTCACCAGGACCGACCATCCGGCAGCGCGCCGGTCGCACCGCCAAGGTCACCGTCACCAACAAGCTGAACGAGAAGACCAACGTCCACCTCCATGGCGCCCACGTGCAACCCGAGTCCGACGGTGCCCCCATGGACACCATCGCCACCAACGCATCCCGCGTGTACACCTATCCGAACGACCAGTCGGCCCGGACCATGTGGTACCACGATCACGTCATGGATCTCACCGGTCCCCACGTCTACAAGGGCCTGGCCGGCTTCTACCTCCTCTCCGACAGCTTCGAGGACGGTCTCAACCTCCCGACCGGAGCCAACGACATCCCGATCGTGATCCAGGACCGGCTTTTCAACACCGACGCCACCCTGAGCTACCCACCCGCCACCGCCGGCCTCCAGGGCGACACGATCGTCGTGAACGGGACGGCGCAGCCCTTCTTCAAGGTGGCCGACCGCAAGTACCGCTTCCGGCTGCTCAACGGCTCATCGGCGCGCCAATACAAGCTCGCCCTGAGCAACGGCAAGCCGCTGGTGCAGGTCGGTTCCGAGGGCGGTCTCCTGCCTGCTCCGGTATCGCAGGCCTCGATCACCCTCGGCCCCGCCGAGCGGGCCGACGTCGTCGTCGACTTCTCCGGCCTCCCGCTGAACACCAAGGTCGTACTGCAGAACCTGAGCGGGACCGGCAGCACGGCCGAGATCATGCGCTTCGACGTGAGCCGGAGCGAGGGCGACGCCAGCACGGTTCCGGCCACGATGCGATCGTTCACCCCACCATCGGGGGCATCGCTGACGCGCGATTTCGCCCTGAGCAGGACGAACTCGGGATCCTGGCTCATCAACGGGAAGGCCTTCGACCACACCCGCATCGACGCCAACCCCACCAAGGGCACCACCGAGATCTGGAAGTTCCAGAACAACTCCTTCCATCCTCATGTGATGCACCTGCACGACGTGAACTTCCAGGTCCTCGACATCAACGGCCAGAAACCGCCGCCTGGACGCGACGCCATGACCGAGATGGTCAACATTCCCGGGGGAGGTTCCGCCAGCATCATCGTGAACTTCAACGGGTACGAGGGGACGTACGTCTTCCACTGCCACGTCCTCGAGCACGAGGACAACGGGATGCTGGCCCAGTTCAAGGTCTCGGGATCCACGTCGCCGCCGACGACCACCACAACGACGACGCCCACCACCACGACGACGACCACCGCCGCGACGGTGCCGGGCGGCACCGCCCCGAGCCTGTCGGTGGGCGACATGGCCCTCACCGAGGGTGATGCCAAGGCCCGCACCGCCTACTTCCCGGTGACCCTGTCCAAGGCCAGCGCCCAGACCGTCACCGTGAACTACGCCACCGCCACGGGTACCGCGGTGGGCGCCGACTTCACGGCCAAGAGCGGCACGCTCACCCTCGCCGCCGGCAAGGTCAAGGCCACCATCGCCGTGCCCGTCAAGGGCGACACCGCCGACGAGGCCGACGAGGCCTTCTCGGTGAACCTGTCGGCGCCGACCAACGCCACCATCGGCGACGGCACCGGCACCGGCACCGTCCGTGACGACGACCCCGACTTGGGCATCCGGGCCACGATCGGCGACGTCACGACCTACGAGGGCAACGCCGGGGCCCAGACGGCCACGTTCACCGTCAGCCTGTCGGCGCCGTCGGTCAACACCGTGACGGTGAACTACGCCACCGCGGACGGCACCGCGGTGACGCCGTCGGACTACACGACCAAGACGGGCACGGTGACCTTCGCCCCCGGCGCGGTGAGCAAGAGCGTGGCCATCCCGGTCAAGTCCAACACCGGCGCGGAGCCCAACGAGACCTTCTCGGTGGTCCTGTCCAACCCCACCGGGGGGGCGACCGTCACCGACGGCACCGGCGTGGGCACCATCCGCAACGACGACTGACACCTGAGGCTGGCGCCGGGCCGCGCCGGGTACCCCTTGCCGGCTGCGAGACTGCCGACGGTGAGCGCGCCTATCGAGCCCGACGATGGCCTGCGTGCCGACACCCGCCTCCTGGGAGCGTTGCTGGGACAGACGCTCGTGCGCCAGGTGGGGCCCGACCTGCTCGACCTGGTCGAGCGGGTGCGCGAGCTCAGCCGGCAGGGTCGCGAGGTCGGCGGCGCCGACGACATGGCGGACCTATTGGGCAAGGCCGACCTGGCCACGACCATCTGGCTGGCCCGGGCGTTCTCGTCGTACTTCCACCTGGCCAACACGGCCGAGCAGGTGCACCGGGCCGCAGCCCTCGACCTCCTCCGCGCCGAGCAGGGCAGCCCCCTCCAGCAGATGGCCCGGACAGTCGCGGCCGACCCCAACGCCTGTGCCGCCCTCCACCGCCTGGCCGGCCGGATCGAGCTGCGCCCGGTGTTCACCGCTCATCCCACCGAGGTGGCCCGCCGGTCGGTCCTGACCAAGCTGCGCGGCGTCGGCGAGCTGCTCGAGCTCCGCAGCCGCAGCGCCGGGGCCGACCACCCGGCCATCGACGGCCGCCTGGCCGAGCTCATCGACCTGCTGTGGCAGACCGACGAGCTTCGTCGCGAACGTCCCACGCCCGCCGAGGAGGCGAGCGCGGTGAACTACTACCTCTACGACCTGGCCCGCAACGTGGTGCCCCGTGTCGTCGACGACTTCGTGGTGCAGGTGCGTGAGCTCGGCGTGGAGATGCCGGACTTCTCCACCCCGGTGCAGTTCGGCAGTTGGGTCGGGGGGGACCGCGACGGCAACCCGAACGTCACCCCGGAGGTGACGGTTGCCGTGCTCGCCCAGCAGCACGATCTGGGGATCGCCATGCTCATCGCCGACGTCGACCGCCTCATCACCGAGCTGAGCACGTCGACGCAGATCACGGGCGTGTCCGAGGAGCTGACCGACAGCATGGCCGCCGACGCCGAGGCCCTGCCCGATGTCGCCGGGCGCTACAGCCAGCTGAACGCCGAGGAGCCCTACCGCCTCAAGGCGTCGTTCGCGGTCCAGCGGTTGCGCAACACCCGTCGGCGGTTGGCCGAGGGGCGGGCGGCGGTGGCACCCGACGAGTATCCCGACGCCGACGCCCTGCTCCACGACCTCGAGCTCATGCGCGATTCGCTGATCGCCAACCGGGGCCGACTGGTGGCCCAGGGCTCGCTCGCCCGTCTCATCCGCTCGGTGAGTGCCTTCGGCTTCCGTCTCGCCACCCTCGACGTCCGCGAGCACGCGGAGCGCCACCACGGCGCGCTGGCGCGGATCTTCGAGGCGCTGGGGGAGCCGGGCGGGCCGTACTCGTCGCTGACGCCGGCCGAGCGGTTCGACCTCCTGAGTCGGGAGCTGCGGAGCCGGCGGCCCCTGCTCGGCCCCATCCCCGCCCTCGACGGTGAGGCGGCCGCCACCTTCTCCCTGTTCACCACCCTCCGGTCGGCCCTCGACCGCTTCGGTGAAGAGGCCCTGGAGAGCTACATCGTCTCGATGACCAAGGGAGCCGACGACGTGCTCGCCGCAGTCGTCCTCGCTCGCGAAGCCGGGCTGGTCGACGTGCACCGGGGCGTGGCCCGGCTCGGTTTCGTGCCCCTGCTCGAGACGGCCGACGAGCTGCGGGCGGCGGGAGAGATCTTCGACGCCCTCCTGTCGGAGCCGTCGTACCGCGAGGTGGTCCGTCTCCGCGGCGACGTGCAGGAGGTGATGCTCGGCTACTCCGATTCCAACAAGGACGCCGGCATCACCACGTCGCAATGGGAGATCCACAAGGCCCAGCGCACGCTGCGGGACGCGGCCGGGCGCCACGGAGTGCTGCTGCGGCTGTTCCACGGCCGGGGGGGCACGGTCGGCCGGGGAGGCGGACCCACTCACGATGCCGTGCTGGCCCAGCCCTTCGGGGTGCTCCAGGGGCCGATGAAGCTCACGGAGCAGGGTGAGGTGATCTCCGACAAGTACCTGCTCCCCAGCCTGGCCCGCCACAACCTCGAGCTGGCTCTGGCCGCGGTGGCCGAGGCCACCGTCGTCCATCGCACCTCCAGGCTCGATTTCGGGGTGCTGGCCCGCTGGGACGCCACCATGGACGCGGTCTCCGACGCTGCCGGCGCTGCCTACCGGGCGCTGCTCGCAGATCCCAGGCTGGGCGACTACTTCCGGGCCTCCACGCCGGTGGAGGAGCTGGGCGAGCTCAACATCGGCTCGCGCCCGGCCCGCCGCGACGGCCGCGCCGACCTCGACTCGTTGCGGGCCATTCCCTGGGTGTTCGCCTGGACCCAGTCCCGCCAGATCGTCCCCGGGTGGTTCGGGGCCGGGGCGGGGATTGGCGCAGTCCCGGATCACC
>JBPCJV010000180.1:0-2982 GCA_051004925.1 Acidimicrobiales bacterium
CGACTTCGGCGCCCAGTACGCCCAGCTCATCGCTCGCCGGGTGCGCGAGGCCCACGTCTACTCCGAGATCGTGCCGCGCGACATGCCGGTGGCCGACATGCTGGGCCGCCGTCCCGCCGGCATCATCTTCAGCGGTGGTCCCAAGTCGGTGCACGTCGAAGGGGCTCCCGACATCGACCCGGCGGTGTACGACTCCGGGATCCCCGTCCTCGGCATCTGTTACGGCGCCCAGCTGGTGGCCCAACAGCTCGGCGGCGAGGTGGCCCGCACCGGTGTGGCCGAGTACGGCCGCACCGCCCTCGAGGTGACCGCCGGCTCCGCCCTGTTCGGTGTTCTGCCCGCCGACCAGGACGTGTGGATGAGCCACGCCGACTCCATCGTCAGCGCCCCCCCGGGGTTCCGGGTCACGGCCCGCACCGCCCTGGTGCCGGTGGCCGCCCTCGAGGACCGTGACCGGCGCATCTACGGCGTGCAGTTCCACCCCGAGGTGGCCCACACGGCGCGGGGCCAGGAGATCCTCAAGCACTTCCTCTACGACGTGTGCGGCTGCCGCCCCCGCTGGACCATGACCTCGATCATCGAGGAGGCGGTGGATGCCGTGCGCGCCCAGGTGGGCACCGGCAAGGTCATCTGCGGCCTGTCCGGGGGCGTCGACTCGGCCGTGGCCGCCGCCCTGGTGCACAAGGCCATCGGCGACCAGCTCACGTGCGTCTTCGTCGACACCGGCCTGATGCGGGCGGGCGAGGCCGAGCAGGTGGAGGACACCTTCCGCCGCCAGTTCCAGGTCGACCTCGTGCACGCCAAGGCGGCCGACCGCTTCCTCGACGCCTTGAGCGGCGTGGAGGACCCCGAGGTCAAGCGCCGGGCCATCGGCACCACCTTCATCCGGGTCTTCGAGGAGGTGGCGGCCGATGCCGGACTGGCCGCGCCGAGGGCCGCTCGGGCCACAGGGCTGGCCCCGCCGGGAGCCGACCAGGCCGACGACACCGCCCGCTTCCTCGTGCAGGGCACCCTGTACCCCGACATCATCGAGTCGGGCACCAAGGACGCGGCCCGCATCAAGTCGCACCACAATGTGGGCGGGCTTCCCGACGACATGAAGTTCGACCTGGTCGAGCCCCTCCGGAACCTGTTCAAGGACGAGGTCCGGGCCATGGGCGAGGAGCTGGGCCTGCCCGAGGACATCGTGTGGCGCCAGCCGTTCCCCGGTCCCGGCCTGGCCGTGCGCATCGTGGGCACGGTCACGCCCGAGCGCCTCGAGATCCTGCGCTCGGCCGACGCCATCGTGGTCGAGGAGATCAAGCGCGCCGGCCTGCACCGCGAGCTGTGGCAGGCGTTCGCGGTGTTGCTGGCCGTGCGTTCGGTCGGCGTGATGGGCGACGAGCGCACGTACGCCCATCCCGTGGTCATCCGGGCCGTGCAGAGCGACGATGCCATGACCGCCGACTGGGCTCGCCTTCCCTACGACCTGCTCGAGCGTCTGTCGTCGCGCATCATCGCCGAGGTGCCCGGCGTGAACCGGGTGGCTCTCGACATCACGTCGAAGCCCCCCGGCACGATCGAGTGGGAGTGACGGGGCCGGCACACGGGCCCACCCCCGGCGAACACACGCACGGCGAACACGGGCACGGGCACGGCCACGGGCACGGGCACGACGAGCGGCGAGGCCGGCGCGGCCTGCTGGGCCGGTTGGTCCCGGCGCACAGCCACGACGCCTCCGAGTCGGTCGACACCGCCCTCACGGCCAGCGCAGACGGCATTCGCGCCCTCAAGGTCTCCCTCGCCGGCCTGGCGGTGACCGCCGTGTTCCAGCTGATCGTGGTCGCGATCAGCGGGTCGGTGGCCCTGCTGGGCGACACCATCCACAACTTCTCCGATGCCCTCACCGCCGTGCCCCTGGGCATCGCCTTCGTGCTCGGCCGGCGCAGGCCCACCAAGCGCTACACCTACGGCTACGGGCGGGCCGAGGACCTGGCCGGCATCGTGATCGTGATCGTGATCGCCGCGTCGGCCGCGCTCGCCGCCTGGGAGGCCCTCGATCGCCTGGCCAATCCGCAGGACGTCCGCAACGTCGGCTGGGTGATGGCGGCCGGCGTGATCGGCTTCACCGGGAACGAGCTGGTCGCCGTCTACCGCATCCGGGTCGGGCGCAGGATCGGCTCGGCCGCGCTCGTTGCCGACGGCCTCCACGCCCGCACCGACGGCCTCACGTCGCTGGCCGTGGTGATCGGGGCCATCGGCGTGGCCGCCGGCTGGCAGCAGGCCGACCCCATCGTCGGCCTGCTCATCACCGTGGCCATCCTGGTGGTGCTGAAGGGTGCCGCACGCGACGTCTACCGCCGCCTCATGGACAGCGTCGACCCCGAGCTGGTCGACGACGTCCGCCGGGTGCTCGCCGCGGTCCCCGGTGTCGAGGGGGTCGAGAGCGTCAGGATCCGCTGGGTCGGCCACGACCTGCGGGCCGAGGCCGACATCACCTCCGACGCCCGCCTCACCCTGGCCGACGCCCATGCCATCGCCGACGAGGCCCACCACCGCCTGCTCCACGACATCCCCCGGCTGGCGGAGGCCACCATCCACACCAGTCCCTGGGCGCCGGACGAGCACGATTACCACACCACCACCGCCCACCACTTCCCGACGCCGCGATAAGGCACGGGCCGCGGATCGTTCACGATTCGGGACTGTTCTCGGAGGACCAGATGATTCTCCAGGACCAGGGCATCGAAGGTGGCCTTACCGAAGGTTCGCACCGCATCCTCGGGCGTGCACACGATGGGCTCCTGTACGTTGAGCGAGGTGTTCAACAGGAGCGGAACTCCGGTCAGGCCTTCGAACTCGCGGATGAGCTGCCAATAGCGGGGATTGGTCTGCCGACTCACTGTCTGCGGTCGAGCACTGCCGTCGACGTGGACAACCGCGGGTATGCGTGAGCGCTGGCTCTCGGCCACCTGCATGACGGTCACCATGAACGGGTCGAGG
>JBPCJV010000181.1:0-4969 GCA_051004925.1 Acidimicrobiales bacterium
GAGGTTGTCGACCAGGCGCAGCCACACCGTCTGGGACACGTCGGCGGCGTCGGAGCGGGAGAGGCCCTGGGCCCGGGTGATCGACCACACCAGACCGCTGAACCGCTGCACGAGGTCCTGCCAGGCCGCCTCGTCGGACTGCGCCGCCCGCCCGACCAGCTCTCCCGGGCTCGCCGGGGCCGCCGTCGCCTGGCCCCGAGGGGCCCTCCGAGCGGGTGGCACCGCCGGCGGCGGCGACGTGGTGAGCGCCATTGCCTCGTCTCCCTCGCAGATGGTGGAGCCGGGCGCGCTCACAGGTGCACCATCAGGCCGCGGCCGGCCAGGCCGGCGAACTTGTCGATCGACTGGATGAGCCCCTGCTGGGCACCCGCGTTGTCGCGGAGGGCCCACAGCACCCCGGCCTGGGTCCACGCCGTGTCGCGGGCCGCCTCCACACTGAAGTTGCCCAAAATGTTCTGGACGTGGCGGAAAAGCAGCTCGTCGAGCAGGCGCTCGAAGTCGCTCTGGAAATGCTGGCGCAGGTCCTCCATCTTTACGGCGAAGATCTCGTTGACCTTGTCGTAGTCGGCCCGCTGAGTTCCGAACCCCGGCTCACGGCCGAGCTGCTCGCAAGTGGTGAGCACCGCGCACGGCAGGTCGAAGTTGACGTGTGCGTTCACCCCCGCGGCGGCGAACTGCATCGGATCGATGTCGCTCTCGTCGCGGTTCTCGAAGAGGGCGGCCCACGACCTGGGGGCCGTCGCCGGGTCGGCGTCATGGGCCCGCAGGGCGTCGAGGTAGCGGCCGGCGAACACCAGGTCGAGGGTGGTCAGGAACTCGGCGTCGGCGAACCGGCCGTCGTCGATCCACTCCAGGACCCGGCAGGTGATGACGTGGTAGAGGAAGTTGAAGCACGCCACTCCGTCGCGGTCGCCACGCCGGCTGGTCGCCTCGATCCAGGTCTGGATGTCGGCCAGCCGCGTGATGACGTCTGGAACGGTGGTCGGCGCCGGAAGCGCAAGTGGTGAAGTGGTCGTGGTGTCGTTTGGCATCGGTCCCCCCGGATCGGTTCAGCGTGAACACTGAAACCGTCGCAGGATCGGGGGCCGTTGCCATCGGGCAGGTGCCTTATTCCCGACGGCGCCCACCCTTATTTCCTCCTTAGGTCTCTCCGGCCGCCCCGAGGCGGTGGGCGACGGCGCTGGCCTGCACCCGGCTCTGCACGCCCAGCTTGGCCAGGATGTGAGAGACGTGGACGCTGGCCGTCTTCTCGCTGATGAACAGGGCCTCGGCCACCTCCCGGTTGCTCCGTCCGTCGGCCACCAGGGCCAGAACCTCGCGCTCACGCCGGGTGAGGTCGGCCAGGGCGTCGGGCGTCCGCCGATGCGGCGTGTCAGGAGCGAGCGGCCCGTTGCGCGGGGTGTCCGTCACCTTCGGCTGGTCGGACCCGTCGGCGACCGGGCCCGGTTCGTCGAGCGTGATCCTGGCCCGGGCGGCCAGACTGGCGATCTGGCGCTGGAACGGCAAGGCACCCAGCTCGACGGCCATCCGGTGGGCGGCAGCCAGGGCGTCGGCGGCCCTCGGTGAGCGGGCCCGGCGCGACAGGAGGGCCTCGGCCTCCCGCATACGCGCATAGGCGGCGGGATACGGCTGGCTCAGGCCGTCGAGGCGATCTGCCGCCGCCGTCCACGCCTCGGGGGCGCTGACCCCCTCCACCCGCGACCACTCGGCCAGGCACAGGCTCAGATAGGCGGCCACCGCCTGGCGCACCGGGGGGGCGGCGGAACTGGCCTGGGCAGCCAGCGCCTCCACGCGTGCCCGCAGCTCGGTCCCCTCCGCCCGGGCCTCTTCGACCTCGCGCTGGGACCGCCGGGCCCGGGCCAACTCGGCACGATCGGCCTCGGCCCGCAAGCCGTGCCACACCAGCGGCGCCACGAACCACGCGTCGTCGGTGCGGTCGGCGATGGCCAGCCCGGTGGCCACCGCGTGGCGGGCGGCGTCGATGTCGCCCTCCCAGAGGGCGAGGCCGGCGCGCAGAGTCAGCAGAGGCGCCTGGTAGCGGGCGTCGATGGCATGGGCGCTGAGCTCCTCGACCACGGCCAGATCGGCCTTGGCCGCCTCCACCTGGCCGCGACCGACGGCCAGCTTGGCCCGGGCCAGGTGCAGGTCGATCGCCGCCGCCCCGCCGGGCCGGCAGCGCATGGCGTCGGCCAGGAACCGGTCGGCCTCGGTCCAGCGACCCAGCCGGAAGAGCGTGTTCACGGCGATCGCCTGCAACGACACGCCGTACGAGCGGGCCAGGCCGAGTCGGCCCACGCGCTCCACGCCCTGCTCGGCCACCGTGGCCGCCGTCTGCAGCCGGTTGAGGGGACCGGAGAGCAGCTCGGCCAGGTTGAGCCACGCCCGGGCGACATCTTCGGGCGTTCCCACCTCCTCGGCGATGGCCCGGGCCTCCTCGAGCAGGGTGACCCCTGCGGCGGCGTGGCCCAGGAACGCCAGGTCGACGCCCAGGGTGGCCAGGACATGGCCCTCCTCGGCCCGGGCCCGGGCCAACCGCGCCACCTCGAGGGCTTCCTCGGCCCGCTCCTTGGAGTCGCGGTAGCGGCCGGCGAGCATGAGGGCCTGGGCCTGGGCGGCCACCACCCGGGCCCGTACCGCCGTCGGTTGTTCGAACGGCACCAGGCCCGCGGCCTCGTCGTAGGCGGCAAGCGCGGCCTCGCTCTTACCGGCGGCCCAGAGGTAACAGCCCAGGCGTTCCTGGAGCAGGCCCCGGCGGACGAGGTCGGTCTCCTCGGCGGCATCGACACCGGCCTTCCCGTCGCCTTCACTGAGGGCGGCCCGTACGAGGGCGATGGCCCGGGCGTGGTCGCCGGCCAGGTTGGCCGCCTCCGCGGCCCGCTCGAACAGGCCCAGACGGTCCACGTCGATCGGACTGGCGCCGAGCGAAGTACCCCCGCCGACGCGGTCCCAGAGCTCCAGGGCCCGTTCGTAGTGGCGCTGGGCCTCTGCGTAGCCGTAGACGCGTTCGGCAGCGACGGCCGCGGCGAACGCAGCCGGAAGGGCCAGGGCCGGCTCCCCCGCTTCGTACCAGTGGTAGGCCAGCTCGGCCTCGGCCGACCCCAGGCAGTCGTGGGGCGCGTCGGCGATGGCCCGCCCGTACGCGGCGTGGAACCGTGTCCGCTCGCCGGGGAGCAGCTCCCCGTAGACGACCTCACGAAGGAGGGCGTGACGGAACTGGTAGGCCTCCCCCTCGCGCTGGCCCACGAGGGCGTGGCGGTCGACGCACTCGCGAAGGGCGTCGCACAGCTCGTCGTCGTTCATCGAGACCGTGGCGGCGAGGACCCGGTACGCCACACGCGGCCCTCCCGCGGCCACCCGGCGCAGCACCCCCTGGGCCACCTGCGACAGGCCGTCGACCCGGGCCAGCAGGATCTGGCGCAGGCTCTGGGGCAATCCCCGAGGGCTCCCGTCCACCGAGGCGGCCAACAGCTCCTCGGCGAAGAAGGCGTTCCCCTCGGATCGGGCCCACACCGTCTCCGCCAGCTGGGGCTCGGGCGGCGCCCCCAGGATGGCCGTGACCTGGGCGACCACCTCGTCGCGGGTGAACCGGGGCAGGTCGATCATCTCCGCCCGGCGGTTGCGCCGCAGCTCGGCCAGGAAGGGCTGGAGGTGGTGGCCGCTGACCAGGGCGTCGCTCCGGTAGGTCGCGATGACGACCACGGGGACCTCCCGGAGGTTGGTGACCAGGAACGACAGCAGATCGCGGGTCGACCGGTCGGCCCAGTGCAGGTCCTCGACCACGAACACCACCGGCCCCTTCTGGGCCAGCCGCTCGAAGATCCCCAGGACGAGCTCGAAGAGCCGGCCCTGGGCGCTGGGGCCGGTGAGCGCGGGGCCGGTGAGCGGCGGCCGGTCACGGCCCTCGCCCGTGGCCAACTCGGGCAGGAGCAGGCTCAGCTCCGGCCGCAGCGGGCCGAGCACGTCGTCCTCGGGCTCGGGCCCGAGCTTGCGCACGAGGCCCCGGAGGGCGTCGACCACCGGCCAGTACGGGAGCCCGCCGTCGCCGAGGTCGATGCACCCGCCCACGAGCACCGTCGCTCCGGCGCGGCGAGCCGAGTCCAGGAACTCCGAGACCAGGCGCGTCTTGCCCACGCCGCTTTCTCCGCCGACAACCAGGGCTGACGCCTCGCCGGTCGATGCCCTTCCCAGGGCATCCTCCAGCCGGGCCAGCTCCCCGGTACGGCCGACGAACTCGACACTCGGCCCCAGAGTCGGCACGCCTACCACGCCAAAGTATCGCCCGTCGGCTACCACATGCCCGCCCTCGGCGGCCGCACCTACGCCGCGCCCTTGACGGATGGCGGTCGCGGGACGATGATCGGGACATGAATGAAAACGATTCCCACTCTTGGCGAAGGCTCGCAGGGGTGGGTGTCGTGCTCGCGCTGGCGACCTCGGGCGCCGGGTGCGGGTCGGCGGGATCGTCGGGACAGGCCTCGGCGGACGGATCGACGAAGGTCGCCGCCGTCGCCGCCGAGGACATGTGGGGCAGCCTTCTCGCCCAGGTGGCCGGTGACCGGGTCGAGGTCACCAGTATCATCCGCGACCCCGCCGTCGACGCCCACGACTACGAGGCCAAGCCGTCCGACGGCGTGGCCGTGGCCGACGCCCGCCTGGTCGTCGTCAACGGGGCCGGCTACGACGACTGGGCGTCAAAGCTCGTCGGTGCCAACCCGTCGTCGACGCGGGTAGTAGTCGACGTGGGCGAGGTGGTAGGAGCCGAGCGGGGGGACAGTCCCCACCGGTGGCACGGACCCGACGAGGTGCACCGGGTGCCCGCAGCCAGGGCTACCGCCCTGCAACAGGCCTCGCCCGACGACGCCGCCTACTTCGACGCCCAGGCGGCGCGCCTGGAGACCGAGGATCTCAGGGCCTACGACGAGGCGGTGGCGCGCATCCGCGCCGCCCACGCAGGCACGCCCATCGCCGT
>JBPCJV010000182.1:0-2776 GCA_051004925.1 Acidimicrobiales bacterium
GCGTCGGCCCCGAACGACGTGTTGGCGATCTGGTAGGACGCGGGCACGTTGGTCTGGCCCACGATGACCGTGGAGGGGAAGTCCGGACCGGCGCCGAACTGCACGCCGGCCGACGCCGGGGAGGCGACGGCGATGATCGTGCCCCACACCATGAGCAGGGCGCCCACGATCCGGGCGGTGGGCCGGCTCCGGGCGCTGCGGTGTCTCGTCGCGGTCGAACGGTCGGTTCTCATGCCCATGCTCCCAGCCTCGTTGGAGAAATCCTCCGTGCAGCCCACTTCGAACCGGACACTGGTCTCCGCCCCTCAGTTATCGGCTCCGAGATCGCTGTCCAATCTAGCGTGGACCGCCCCCACAATTTCACGAACACGAGTTCTCCTTCGCCACAACGGGTGCCAAAAGATAGCCGAGTCGTGGCGAAAGAACCAACCTTTCTGTCCCCCCACCCGCACTGAGAGCGCGCATATCCCCGCTCACCGCCCCGACCACCGCCCTGCAGAAAGGTCGGGAAATCGGAAATCATCGAGGCCCGTCATGGCGCCCGGAAGCTCAGGGGACGGAACCGGCCAATCCCGTCGTACCGGCCGGAGCTCGACCTGAACCGGCTCGGCTTCGCTCCCTGCCAACGAGCCGTGCAGGCCCCGCCACGCCCGTTCGCCTCCCCCGGATCTCCAAGTCCGCCCCTTTACCGTCGAGCGGGCATGCTAACCCCTGAGCCCGAGCGCACCCAGAAACGTGGCCGCCGTGGCTGTCGGGCCACGGCGGTCAGTAAGCCGGTGCTTGACTCAGCCGATGTTGAGGCGCCCCTGCATGCCATCGCCTTGGTGGTTCTTGTCGTAGAACGTGTAGTAGTCGAGGCCCTTCGGTGGCTGGGAGACCTTGAAGGTGATCTGCTTGGTCTCTCCAGGCTGCACGTCCTGGTCGACGCCGAGGAAGCTCAGCGTGAAGTTGTGGACGACCTTGCCCTCGTTCTTGAACGTGAACGACACCTCGCTGTTGGGCGCCGCCTTCAGCGTGTCGGGCTCGAAACGGTAACTGGGGCTGTCTACGGCGACGACGTCTGCGGTGGAGCCCTTGCTGCCGACCGACTTGGTGCTGCTCCCGCCACCACATCCCACCAGGGCGACGGCGAGCGCCGCCATGACCAGGCTTGTACTGACGAACCGCTTGACCTGCATTCCTACCTCCGTGATTGCTGCCGGGCGGTCATCGTACGTGAAACCCGCGGGCGCCCGTCGGGGTCACGTCGTCGACCTCGACGCGCTCCACCACGGCGTGCCCCGGGCCGTCGCCGCACCAGCGCACGAGATCGGCGATCCGGGCCGGGTCCCCCTCGGCCCACAGCTCCACCGACCCCGTCGAGGTGTTGCGTACCCATCCGGCCAACCCGAGGGCGCGGGCCCGCTCCTGGCACGAGCTGCGGAAGAACACGCCCTGGACCCGGCCCCACACCACGACATGGCGGGCGACGGACGCCTCAACGGGGCTCACCGGGCCTGGGTGTCACCTGACCACTCAGGGTCGAGTTGGCGCACGAACTCGATGCAGCGGGCCTCTTCGTCGCTCTCGCCGATCGCCGCCGCCGCCGCGCCGAGTCCGGCGACCGACCGCAGGAAGCCCCGGTTGGTCTCGTGCCGCCACCTGACGTAGCCCGACCCCCGCCAGCCGGACTGGCGCAACCGGTCGAGGCCCCGGTGGTAGCCGACCCGGAAACAGGCGTAGGCCGCTACGTCGTCGCGAGCCAGCTGACCCAGACGGGCCCACCCGTCGAGGAACCTCGGCCACCGAGCCACCACCGCCGAGACTGCGCCCCGGCGGGCGGCCTCGTCGGCGGCGAGGGCCGCCTGCAGGGCGGCCAGGGCCTCGGGGGGCTCGGGGTCGAGCACCGTCTCGGGAAGCCCCCGGTGGAGGGTCACGGGGTTGTCGTCGGCCATGCGGGAACCACCTCTCGTCGTAGCGGGCCGAGCGCCCGTCTGAGCGGGTTGACGGCGGGACGAGCGCCCGTCTGAGCGGGGTGATGGCAGGACGCTACCGCCCTAGCGGCGGGGGTGGCCACGGATACGCCGAGGCGGCGTCCCACTGGTCGTCGCCCATCGACTGCCACACCCAGAACGAGGCGCCGACGGCGCCGCCACGACGGGCCACGTCGAGGAAGCGGCTGGTCTCCGACGCCTCGGGCGTGCCCGCCCGGCCGCCCTCGTCGGCCATGTCGTAGCCCTGGCCGATCAGGTGGACGGGCCTGAGCGTGCTCAGGCGCTCGAGGGCCTGGGTGGCGGCCTCACCCGGCTCCGTGCACCCCCAGTAGACCATCGGAGCGAAGGCGTCCACGTAGGGCGCCATCGCCGCATAGGGGTACTCCGCCCACTTGGCGTCGGTTGGACGGTAGACGGTGGCCACCACGAGGCGTCGGCCGGCCGCCTGGCGCACCAGGCCGAGGTAGACGCGGGCGCGCGTCTCGGTCAGCTCCACGCCCTCGCTGGACATCTCGATGTCGGGGCTGAAGCCGTCGAGCATGGCTCCCCCGGGCCCACGCCAGGCGAGGGCGTCAGCCGTCCAGGCCGCGTCGGCCACAGGGTCCCAGAGGTAGGGAAACCCCCACCCGATCACGGCCACGCCGCGGGCGTGGGCCCTGGGAACGAGGGCGTCCAGGAACTCGGCTCCGTAGAACCCGTCCCGGGAGTCGGCGACGCGGACCCACAGCTGGGACAAACCGGCGGCCACGGCCCGCGACACGATGGCCTCCGGGTCGCCACCCTCAGTCATACGGTGCTTCCAC
>JBPCJV010000183.1:0-3685 GCA_051004925.1 Acidimicrobiales bacterium
AGGTAGGACCGCTTCCAGACGACGCCTGCGGCCGCCGCGGCCTTCTTGCCGGCATCGCGGCCCTTCTTGCCGTTGACGATGTCGGATGCGCCCTGGTCGGTCCACTTCATGAACATGATGTACGTAGCCATCGTGTGTCTCCTTGAGAGTCTGTTGCTCAGGTGTCCCAAGGGTACGACCCGGCCCCAGGGGCCAGGTCAAGCATTTTTCCGCGTTTATCTCACCTTGCGCAGGACGACCACCGACCGGCTCTCCATCCACACCTCGTCGGCCGAGCCGAACGAGACCCCCCCGTTGCCGTTGGCGGGCCGCACGTAGCCGATGGCAGTGTCGACCACCAGCTCGAGGGACTGCGCCCATTTCTTGTCGGGCATCGTGAAGCGCACCGGGCCCGGGCCGTTGAGGAGCACGAGGAAGCTGTCGTCGACGATGGGCTCGCCACGCGGCCCCGGCTCGGCCATCTGCTCGCCGTTCAGGAACATGCCGAGGGCGTAGACCTTGCCCGCGGTCCACTCGCCGGCCGTCATCTCCCCGCCGTCGGGGCGGAACCACCCGATGTCGGCCAGGCCCGACCCGTGGATGGGCCGGCCCTGGAAGAAGCGCCGGCGATGGAAGACCGGGTGCGCCCGGCGCAGGTGGATGAGCTGGGCAGTGAAGTCGAGCAGGTCGGCGTCGGCGTCGTCGAGCGCCCAGTCGAACCAGGAGAGCTCGTTGTCCTGGCAGTAGGCGTTGTTGTTGCCCTGCTGGGTTCGCCCCACCTCGTCGCCGCCGAGGAGCATCGGGACGCCCTGGGACAGCAGGAGTGTGGCCAGGAAGTTGCGCTGCTGGCGGCGGCGCAGGTCGATGACCTCGGGTTCGGTGGTGGGGCCCTCGACCCCGCAGTTCCACGACCGGTTGTCGTCGGTGCCGTCGCGGTTGTCCTCTCCGTTGGCCTCGTTGTGCTTGGCGTCGTAAGCCACCAGGTCGGCCAGGGTGAACCCGTCGTGGGAGGTGACGAAGTTGATCGACGCGTAGGGGCGCCGACCGTCGTCCTGGTAGAGGTCGCTGGAGCCGGTGAGGCGGTAGCCGAGGTCGGCCACGCTGGCGTCCCGCCCCCGCCAGAAGTCCCGTACCTGGTCGCGGTAACGGCCGTTCCACTCGGTCCACAGCACCGGGAAGTTGCCCACCTGGTAGCCGCCCTCGCCCACGTCCCACGGCTCGGCGATGAGCTTCACCTGGGAGACCACCGGGTCCTGGTGGATGAGGTCGAAGAAGGCGGAGAGGCGGTCGACCTCGTGGAAGCCCCTGGCCAGGGCCGAGGCCAGGTCGAAGCGGAATCCGTCGACGTGCATCTCGGTGACCCAGTAGCGCAGGCTGTCGAGGATGAGGCGGAGGACCTCGGGGTGGCGGGCGTTCAGGGTGTTGCCCGTTCCCGTGTAGTCCATGTAGTGGCGGCGATCGCCGTCGACCAGGCGGTAGTAGGCCGAGTTGTCGATGCCCCGGAACACCAGCGTGGGCCCCATGTGGTTGCCCTCGGCGGTGTGGTTGTAGACCACGTCGAGGATCACCTCGATGCCGGCGGCGTGCATGGTACGGACCATGGCCTTGAACTCCCGCACCTGCTGGCCGCCCCCACCGGACGCCGAGTAGGCGGCGTGGGGGGCGAAGTAGCCCAGGGAGTTGTAGCCCCAGTAGTTGGTGAGGCCACGCGCGACCAGACCG
The DNA here is from genome assembly GCA_051004925.1 of Acidimicrobiales bacterium. GTDB lineage: Bacteria > Actinomycetota > Acidimicrobiia > Acidimicrobiales > AC-14 > DATAQC01. Next base: position 1,702 of record JBPCJV010000183.1, read on the forward strand.
TGCTCCGACACGAAATGGTGGACGGGCAGGAGCTCCACGGCCGTGACTCCCAGCCGCACGAGGTGGTCGACGGCGGCGGGACTGGCCAGGCCGGCATAGGTGCCGCGTAGCTTCTCGGGCACGCCGGGATGGCGGGCGGTGAAGCCCTTCACGTGGGCTTCGTAGATGACCGTGTCGTGCCACGGGGTGGTCGGACGGTGGTCGTCGCCCCACGGGAACTGGGGGTCGGCCACCACCGCCCGGGGCACATGGGGCGCCGAGTCCCGCGGGTCGGCCACCCCGTCGCCGCCGCCACCCACCTTGTAGCCGAACACGGCCGGGGCCCAGTCGAGGTCGCCGTCGATGGCCTTGGCGTAGGGGTCGATCACCAGCTTCCGGGGGTTGAAACGCAGGCCCTGCGCCGGGTCGTAGGGACCGTGCACGCGAAAGCCGTACTGCCGGCCGGGGCCCACTCCGGGCACGTAACCGTGCCAGACGTGGGCGGTGACCTCGGTGAGGGGCACACCGATCTCGCCCGGCCGGCGGGCCGACGACCGGGGGTCGTTCCCGAATAGGCACAGCTCGACGGCGTCGGCGCCCTCGGAGAACAGAGCGAAGTTGGTCCCCTCTCCATCCCAGGTCGCACCGAGGGGATGAGGGCTGCCGGGCCAGACTTCCATCAGGGCAGCTTGGCTCACGGAGCACCGAATCTGCCATGTTCGAGGAGCCGGATGGGCGAGCCAGGACGAGTTCAAGCAGTCGGTGAGTGGTGGACCGGTCTCTCTCAGGCGTGGAGGGCCAACGTCGTCCTCTACGGCCTGGCCACCATCTCCCTGGTGGCTCTGGTGGCCCAGCTCGTGGCCGGCGGCGGCGACCCGCCCACCGGAGTGGAGGTGGCCAGCCGCGGCCCCAACGCCGCACCCACGAGCCGGCCCCTCGTCACCGTCGGCCCGACCACCACCACGGTGCCCGGCGCCCCGGCGAGCCCCGACACGACAGCCGTCCCCACGCCGACCCCCGTCACCGCGCCCGACACCCCCCCGAGCCCCGTCCCTATCTCGGTGGACCCGCTCCCGCCCAACGAGGAGACGACCGTGCCGACGGCCCCGGCCTGCCGGAACTCTTTCGATCCGGCATGCGGCAGCTTCTTCTGGGACCCCCAGCCCGGCAGCAACCAGCCGATCAACGTGAGCGTGACCATGTCGCCGACCGACCCGGCTCCGGGTGAACCGGTCAACTTCACGGTGACGGTCACCGACCCGGACCACGAGGTGTCGCAGAACTGCGCGGTGATCGACTACGGCGACGGCGTCGTCGACCAGCGGCCGTGCAGGAGCTTCGAGTGCCAGGCCGCCTTCGGCCCCTGGGACACCCCCGCCAAGCGCACGGGGCGGGAGGTGTACACGTTCATCCGCCCGTACGCCGCCGGCAACTGGGTGGCCCGGTTCACCTTCCGCACCGACCGGGACCTGTGCCGCGACCCATACGGGAACGAGGGCACGGGCCAGATCAACGTCGCCGCCTGACGGCGCAGAGGGGACGTAGCCCAACCGGCAGAGGCAGGGCGCTTAAACCGCCCCCAGTGAGGGTTCGATCCCCTCCGTCCCCACTTCTAGCGCAGATCGAGGGCGTAGGCCCAGAGGCAGAGGTCGCCCGTCCAATCGGCGTCGGGCATCCGGCGGAAGCCCTCGCGCTCGTAGAGCCGGTGGGCCACCGTCATCTCCGGGGTGGTGTGCAGCCAGACCCGGCGGCGACCCTCGGCCCGGGCCCGGTCGACGCAGGCCCGCACCAGCGCGGTGCCCACTCCCCGCCCCCGCGCCTCGGGGGCGACCGCGAGCATGCGGATGCCGGCACTGTCCTGCGGGCCGGAGGGGCCTGCATTGTCGTGGCCGCCGTCCCACTCGAAGTAGGGCCCGGGCCCGCGTACGTAGGTGACGCCGCCCAGCAGGCGGTCGTGGTCGTCGACGGCCACGAGCACGACGGCGAGGGCGGCACGACGGGCGAC
>JBPCJV010000184.1:0-4596 GCA_051004925.1 Acidimicrobiales bacterium
CCCGTTGGCCAACCGCGACCTCTGGGAGCCGCTCATCGAGGCTGTCCGCGCCGAGCCCGGGCGGGTCACCTTCCGCTGGGTCAAGGGTCACGGGACCGACGTGTTCAACGACCTGGTCGACCGGCTGGCCGTCGAGGCGGCCCGTACCCAGGAGGACAGGACCGGGGACGGGCCGCCCGTCGACCTGGGCCCGGCCGACGACCCCACGGGCGCGTTCGACGCCAGGGTCCCGGCGGGACGCCTGGTGGTGGTGGCCGGCCACCGGCCACCGGGCCTGGGCGGCTACGACCCCAACCCGTTGGCCGACCGCACCCGGGACCGCCTGGCCGAGATCCTGGCGGCCAAGCGGGAGCTCCACCCCGACCTGGTCGTGGCCACCGGTCTCGCCCTGGGTGCCGAGCAGCTCGGGGCGGAGGCGGCCTCGGCGACCGGCGTGCCCTACGTCGCCGTGCTCCCCTATCCCGACCCCGACACCGTGTGGCCGCCCACCTCCCAGAAGCGTTTCCGGGAGCTGCTCGACGGCGCCGCCGCCACCGTCGTCCTCGAAACCAGGACCCCGGCGAGCAAGCAGATGGCGGGCGCCGCCCTGCGCCGCCGCGACGCCTGGCTGGCCCGCCACGCCGCCGAGGCGCTCGTGGTCTGGGACGGAGAGGATGCCGACGTCGGCCGCCTGGTGCGCTCGCTCACCGACGCCCTGGGCGAGGAGGAGGTCTGGGTCGTGCCTCCGGCCGAGGCCATCTGACTGACCCCGACCGCAGTGATTTGTCGCTGAGAGATTCGATTCTCACTCGGGGGGTCGTCTTCACCGGCAATACTGATCAGGTGACACGAAGCCCGGTGCAGCCGATTCCGATGTGAGGTTCACCGAAGCGCGAGACGGCCGGGCCCGGCAGCTGACCGCCGACAACCCCAAGAGTCTCCACCTCAGAGTCTCAGGCTTCGTTGCGATCCTTGCCAGTGTCGTCGCCACGTTGGTTCTGTCCGCACAGTTCGCTGGCGACGATTGGCTGACGCGGAGGTCGGCGTCGGAGTTGGCGCTGCTGGCGCTCCTCTCGTGGCTCGTGGCCAATCTCTTCTGTGTCGGACTCTTTCTTCTCTTGTCAGGCCTCCGGTACCAATCGTTCAACGAGGTGTGGGCGAGGAGTCGAGGGCTCTTGCTTAAGCTCGCTGGAGCGAACATTCTCCTCGCACTTCTGGCCGCCGTTTCGCTGGACGACTCCCAGAACTTCGTCGACAGACTCGAGGGGAGGGTATCGGACTGGGTCTTCATTGCTATTATCTTCCCCCCTCTGGTTCTCTTGGTCATTCTGGCAAAAAGGGCCGTCCAATCTCTGCGCAGGGGATGGAGCGTCGACGCCCCTTCCATGCAGACCGTCCTCGGGCAGGACCCTAGACGTCCCGTCCTGTACATCAGGTCGTTCAAGGATGACACCTTCTCGTCGGGCTGGATCTACACCCGCGCCGTGAGCGTCGAACAGGAGATCGTGTCGATCATGGGCCGAATCGGACCGGTGATCGCCATCGGCCGGCCGGGCGAGGCCCTCCCGGAATTGGGGGCAGCACGCTTGTACGTGGACGACGAAGAATGGAAGGCGAAGGTCGTCGACATGATGCTGGGCGCCTCCGCGGTCGTCGTGCTGGCGGGCACGACAGCGAACCTGTGGTGGGAGGTCGAGCAGGCGGCCCGATTCCTACCGCCTGAGCGGCTGATCATCGTCTGCCCTGGAATGGCGTGGACGGGGCCCTTCGCAGAGGGCTTCGATCAGCGTTTCGGCGTTCCCGATCTGCCTGAATTACTGCCACACCGACTGCTGAACGGTCACCTCTCCGTGAGGAGGAGGCTTATGGGGCTCATTGTCTACTTCTCCAAGGACTCAGTTGCCCACGCGGTGCATATGGAACAAAATCTGCTCGGGTACGTGGTTTCGCCGGTTCGACCATACTTCGGATCGCTCACCAGCGGACTGCAACGCGTCTTCGGTCAGCTTGGCCTTCCGTGGTCGGTGCAGAAGAGCAGGACAACCGCTGTGCTGATGGCACTGTTCGGCGGTGGTATCGGACTCCAGCATTTCTACCTTGGTTACCGGCGTCGTGGGGTCCTGAGCGTCCTTTTCTTCTGGACCTGCGTACCAATTTTCTGGGGCATCGTCGACTTTGTTCGCCTCGCGTTGGTGCACGGGGATGACTTTGACGGCAAGTTCGTCCACGCCGGGGCCTGAGCTTGGGTTGGCTGGACGGTCACCGGCCCCCTGGGAGCGACGGGGCCGGCGGTTAGCCGGGACGGTATCGTTCCGCCGTGCCCGTCGCAGTAGTCATCGGCCTTTGCTCGGCCGTCCTCACCGCCGTCATCACCGAGATCTACTGCCACCGGTGCCTCGCCCACCGCGCTTTTCGGGTCCGCCCGGCTATGGCCTCGGTGCTCGACATCTACTTCCGGGTCATCGTCCTGACCGATCCCGAAGCGTGGGCCGCCGTGCACCGGTTGCACCACCGGTACGCCGACACACCGCTCGACCCTCACTCGCCGCGCCGGCGCCGGCCCATCGCCGTCCTCGTCGGCTCCCCGTACCTGTTCGCCGTGGCCCGACGGCGGCTACCGGCCGACGCGTCGCCGAGACGGGGGATCGGGGCGCTACGTGGCCTCGTCATCGCCTTCTTCTTCGTCGTGCTCGGCCTCGATCAGTTCCTCGTGATGCTGGCCGTACACCTCGTCTGCTACCTGGGCGTGATGGGGATGGTCAACACCGTCGGGCACCTCTACGGGACCAAGCCCTACCCCGACTTCCCGGGATACGACCTGGCCTGGCTGGCCATTCCATTGCTGGGCCACGGCTACCACAACTCGCACCACGCCCACCCGGCCGCAGCCCGCACGGGTCCGCTCGACCCCATCTGGCCCCTTCTCCGCGTGCTCGGTGCGCTGCGGCTGGTCGAGCTCGGGGACCGGCGCATGGCCGTGCCCTCCCGGGTGTGACCAAGGGCGTCGTCGGGCACCCCCTCCACCAGGGTGGCCATGCGCTGTCCGGCGGTACCGAGGTCGGGATGGGCGCTCATGTTCGACTACGACGACGAACGCCGCCCGAACTCATCGGCGCACCGCCGCCACCACCCGTTCAGGCGGCGTCCGAGCCGGGGTCGGCGAGGCGGCTCACCGGAAGACGGTCGAGGCGCATGGCCACGGGCAGGTCGCGCACTTCGGCCAGCCAGGCCAGGAACCGTGGCCGGGGCACCTCGACGGCGCCCATGCGGGTCAGGTGTTCCGTGGTCAGCTGGGCGTCGACGAACGCGCCACCCGCCGCTTGCCAGCGCGACGCCAGGTCGACCAGGGCCGCCTTGGACCCGTCGGTGCGGCGGTGGAACATGGACTCGCCGGTGAAGCAGCCCCCCACCCGCACGCCGTAGATGCCGCCCACCAGCTCGTCGCCCGCCCACACCTCCACGCTGTGGGCCCAGCCCAGCCGGTGGAGGCGGACGTAGGCGGCCTCCATCTCGTCGGTGATCCAGGTGCCGTCGCCAGGGCGGACCCGGCAGCCGTCGACCACCGCGGCGAAGGCGGCGTCGACCGTCGTCTCCCAACCGGACCGGCGCAGGGTGCGGGCCAGCGTACGACTCACGTGCACCTGCCCCGACACGATGAGGGCGCGCGGGTCGGGAGAGAACCACGGCACCTCGACGCCCTCGTGCGGCCAGGGGAAGATGCCCCGGCGGTAGGCGTCGACGAGCGTCTCGGGCGCCAGGTCGGCGCCGAACCCCACCAGCCCCGACTGGTCGTCGCCGGGGTCGGGCAGGAGCCACGACGACGGGCGAACGGGCTGCGGGGCCGAAGCCAGTGCCGACGAGGCGTCGGGGGACCGGAGCACGCCGCCTAGTCTCGCCCCGATGCGTTGCGGGGCCGATACGGGCGGCACGTTCACCGATGTCGTGGCCGACGACGGACGGGTGGCCAAGGTGCTGTCCACGCCGGACGACCCCAGCCGGGCGGTGTCCGACGGCCTGGCCCGGCTAGCCGGAGAATCCGCGGGCGAGGGAGCGGACGCCGACCACCGGCCCGGGCTGCTGGCGCACGGGACGACGGTGGCCACCAACGCCCTGCTCGAGCGCCGGGGCGGCCGCGTCGCTCTGGTGACCACCGCCGGGTTCGCCGACGTGATCGAGATCGCCCGCCAGGACCGCCCGTCGCTCTACGACATCACCGTCGACCGCCCGGAACCCCTCGTGCCCCGGGAGCTACGGCTCGAGGTCGACGGCCGCCTCGACGCCACCGGCACCGAGATCGAACCCCTCGACCCGGCGACGGTCCCCGAGGTGCCGTCCGACGTCGACGCCGTGGCCGTCTGCCTGCTCCATGCCGACCTCGACGCCCGCCACGAGCGCACGGTAGCGGAGGTGCTGGTCGACCGCGGCGCCGCCGACGTCTGCTGTTCGTCAGACGTGTCGCCCGAGTTCCGCGAGTACGAGCGGACGGTGACCACCGTCGTCAACGCCTACCTGCGCCCTCGCTGCCGCCGTTACCTGCGGTCGCTCGCCGCCCTGGCCGGCGAGGTGATGGTGATGACCTCCGCCGGTGGCATCGTGCCGGTGGACGAGGCCGCCGAT
>JBPCJV010000185.1:0-2665 GCA_051004925.1 Acidimicrobiales bacterium
CTGTCGTGCCAGGCCAGCAGGATCGCCTCCACGCCCGGGAAGTACTTGTACAGCGTGGCCCTTCCGATGCCGGTCTCCTCGGCGATCTGCGACATGGTCACCGACAGCAGCCCCCGTTCGGTCACCATCGCAGCCGTAGTGTCGAGGATCGCGTCGCGCACCTCGCGACGGTGGTCCTCGATCGTCTCGTTCCACACCTTGGGCACCGGCGCAGTATACGCAATGTCGGAGACGAAGACGATATGACTTGACAGCGACACAGTGTCTCGTAAACTGCGACCCATGGAAAGTACCGGTGCACCGCGTTGGGTGAAGGTCCTCGGCCTCATCGCCCTTGTCCTGGTCGTGGGGTTCATCGTGCTGATGCTCGTCGGCAGCGGGCACGGCCCGGGTCGCCACACGTGACCCTGTCGCCGCGCCACCGCAAGGTGTCGCTCACGGCCCACGTGACGTCGTCGGTCGGCTGGCTCGGCGCCGTGGTCTGCTCCCTGGCGCTCGCCATCGTGGGTCTGGCCAGTCAGGACGCCGAGGTCGTGCGGAGCGTCTACCGCACGATGGAGGTGGTGGGCTGGTACGTCCTCATTCCGATGAGCGTGGCCTCGCTGCTCACCGGGCTGGTCCAGTCACTCGGCACCCGTTGGGGACTGTTCCGGCACTACTGGGTCGTGGTGAAGCTCATCATCAACGTGGTGGCCAGCGCCGTCCTGCTGCTCTACATGCAGACCCTCGGCTACCTGGCCGACCTCGCCGCCAGCACGACGAGCGATCTCGAGGCGCTGAGGAGCCCGTCGGCCGTGATCCATGCCTCCGGCGCCGTGGTGCTGCTGGTGATGGCCACGGTGCTCTCGGTGTTCAAACCGCCGGGCCTCACCCGGTACGGGCAGCGCAAGACGCCCGCGCTGTCCCCGTCGCCCGGGTAACCCTAGGAGCCGCTGAGGGCGAGGTCGCCCACGACCAGGGTGACTCCGGCGGCCGAGCCGGGGAGCCACTCGAGGTCGGAACCCACGGCGGCCACGTCGTGGAGCATGCGCTGGAGGGTAGACGCCACCGTGGCTTCTCTAACGGGCTCCGCGGGGGCGCCGTCGCGCACCATGAGGCCCTCGATGCCCACGGAGAAGTCGCCGCTCACCGGGTTGGCCCCCGAGTGCATCCCGGTGACCGATTGCACCAGCAGCCCCTCGCCGAACCGAGCCAGCAACTGCGCCTGGTCGAGATCGCCGGGAGCCAGGCTGAGCGCCCGGCTGCCCACGCCGGGCGTGCCCTTGAACCCGCCCCGCACGGCGGAACCCGTGGACGCGGTGCCCGACCGCCTTCCCGTATAGCTGTTGTGCAGGAACCCGGTCACCACCCCACCGTCGAGGAGCACATTGGGGCGGGTGGCCAGGCCCTCGGCGTCGAAGCGTCCGGCCCCGTATGCGGCCGGATCGGTGGGGTTGTCCACCAGGGTGAGGTTGGCGGCGCCCACGGCTTGGCCCAGGCGGTCGGCGAACATCGACCGGCCCTTGAGCACGGCCTCGCCCGACAGAGCCCGCGACAGCAGCCCGAGGAGAGACGCCGTCACCACCGGCTCGAAGAACACGGTGAGGTGGCGGGAGGGGGGCTTGCGGGCACCGAGGAGCCGCGTGGCTCGCGAGGCGGCGTCGGTTGCCGCTTTGGCCACGTCGAGGTCACCCGGTCTCCGGGCCACCGAGTAGCCGTAGCCCGTCTGGGTCTCGGACCCGTCGGTGGCCATGGCGTCGACGTACACCGAGCACACCGTGCGCCGGGTGGACGCCCGGATGCCCTCGGTGGAGGCGACGGCGGACTCGGAGCTCACGTCGCCGTAGCTGGCCGTCTCCACGCCCTTGATCCGCGGGTCGGCGGCGCGGGTGGCCCGCTCCACTTCCAGGGCCAGGGCCACCTTGGCGTCGGGGGCGAACTCGGCCAGCTCGTCGTGCCACAGGTCGATGTCGGCGGGCGCGACCCCGTCGGGGCCGGCCAGCCCGGCGAACTCGTCGACCGTGCCGAAGGTGGCGTTGTCGCGGGCCTCGGCCAGGGTCTCGGCCAGGATCGACGCGTCGAGGGAGGCGGCGTAGGCGAAGCCCTGGCGGCCGCCCACCACCACCCGGATGCCCATGCCCTCGGTGTCGGCCGACGACAGCGACTCGACCTCACCCTCGTAGGACCGCACCTCGGTGTGCCGGGAACGGGCGGCGTAGGCCTCCACCGCCTCGCCGTCGCCCGCCCACCCCACGACCTGCTCGACCAGCTCCGTCAGGTCACTCACCTGGCGGTTCCGCCTACCGTGATCCCGGAGACCCGCAGGGTGGGTTGGCCGGCCGACACGGGCACGCCCTGGCCGTCCTTGCCGCAGGTGCCGGCCCAGGTGTCGAAGTCGTTGCCCACAGCGTCGATGGCCTGGAGGACCTCGGGCCCGTTGCCGATGAGGTTGGCGGCCCGGACGGGGTCGGTGATCTCCCCGTTCTCGATCATGTAGGCCTCGGTCATGCCGAAGACGAAGTCGCCGGTGGTGGTGTTCACCTGTCCACCCCCGAGTTGCACGCAGTAGATGCCGTGCGGGGTCTGGCGGATGATCTCCTCGGGGTCGTCGTCGCCGGCCAAGACGTAGGTGTTCGTCATCCGCACCATGGGAAGGTGCTGGTAGCTCTGGCGCCGGCCGTTTCCC
>JBPCJV010000186.1:0-2622 GCA_051004925.1 Acidimicrobiales bacterium
TCACGACAGGCATGGTGTGGCTCCTCTCAAGACTTCACGGATATCTCTGTGTGACCGACATCTACCCGAACCTAGCCCGGGGATAACTCGGCCCGCCTCTCTGCGGCCAGGTCGTAGGCCTGCTCGATCCCAGCCACCCGGCCGTCCCACGACAGGTGGGCGCGGGCGTGGGCCAGCGCCGCCGAACCCCTCCGGGCCAGCTCCGCCGGCTGGTTGACCGCCTCCACCAGCGTCTCGGCGAGAGCGGTCTCGTCGTCGGGAGGGACCAGCCAGCCCGTGGGCCGGGCCGGCTCGACGTTGACTATGAACGGGAACCCCCCACTGAGGGTGGCGATCACGGGGACGCCGACGGCCATGGCCTCGAGGGGAGCCTGCGGGTAGGAGTCGTTCACCGACGGCATGGCCAGGGCGTGGCTGCACGCCAGGGCCTCGGGAAGCTCGTCGTGGCCCCGCCACCCGGCGAAGAAGATGCCGTCGGTGCCGACCGTGTGGGCCACCGTGACGGGATGCTCGCCTTCCCACTCCCCCTCGTGGCCGCCCCACACGAGCAGTGACGTCACGCGCCCGAAGTGCGGGCGGGCCCGGGCGAAGGCGCGCAGCAGCAGGGGAACCCGCTTGGCCGCGCTGAACCGCCCGACGTAGATCAACACCACGCCGCCGAGCCGGTCGAGGTCCTCCTCCCGGTAGGCCACCGACCCGGGGACCCCGCTTTCGTCCCACCCCCTCGGATCCTCGACGAGCCAGCGCCGGAACCGCACCCGGCGCTCTTCGACGCTCAACGGTTGGGGGCGGAAGCGGCCGACGTCGACGCCGTTGGGCACGTCGGTCACCCGGTCGGGCGGGACGCCGAGCACCGTCGTCGCCGTGGCCCGGTCGGTGGGCGACACCACGACGAGGTGGTCGGCGCGACGGGCCTGGACGCGGAGGTGGTCGCGCCAGGCCTCGCCCTGGCGCCACTGCTCCCAGCGGGTGGTGGCCAAGATCCGGACCTGTGCGTCGTCGAGGCCGGGGGCGGACCGGGGGTTCGGGCGAGCCGCCACCCACTCGGGCATGCCCGCCAGGGTCGTGCCCACCCCGGCGGCCAGTGCCACCCGCTCGTCGACGGCTTCGACGAACTTGAGCTCCGTGCCGTGGAGATGGGCCACGACCGGTGTCGCCGGCCAGCGGCGGTGGACGGCGTCGTGCTGCGGTGTCAGGTGGTGGAGGTGGAAGACCCGGGCGTGGTCGGCGCCCGCCTCCCGCAACGGTGCCTCCCACGCCGCCGACAGGTGGCCGGCGAGGTCGAACGGGACCGCGGCCAGCACCACGTCGGGGGCGTCGGCGCGGTCCTCGAACGACGGGTGCATGGGGACCGGTGCGGCGACCGCGCTGGTGCCGGCGGCGAATCGCCGTTCCGCGTCGGAGTAATCGAGGTCGTGGACTTTGTCGGGGGCGAAGAACGTGGGGGCGTGGGTCTCGTCACCGGCCACGCCCAGCGAACCGACGACGAGCCCGACCGACCAGCCCACCCGTTCCAACGCAGTCGACAGGTAGCGGGTCACCTGGGCCGACCCGCCACGGGGAAAGAACAGCAACCCCATGACGACGTGTCCCCTGTCCACGCCGGGACCCTACGGCCCCCAGACCAGGCTCAGCGCCAGACGGCCCCCTCGACATCGTCGAGAAGCCCGGTGGTCACGTCGTAGATGTAGCCCTTCACCGCGATGCCGTCGGGGATGAAGGGCGAACTGCGAACGGCATCGACGTCGTCGCGCACGCTCTGCTCGTTGTCGGAAAAGGGCAGGAAGTCGACGTCGCCGGCGTCGGCGCCGCCCTCGGCCAGCTTGGCCCGCAGGTCCTCGTTGGAGAACGTGAGCATCCCGCAGTCGGTGTGGTGGATCACCGCGATCTCCTCGGTGCCCAGCAGCTGGTTGGAGATCACCAGCGACCTGATGGCGTCGTCGGACACACGGCCGCCCGCGTTGCGGATCACGTGGGCGTCGCCGATGTCGAGGCCGAGGAACTTCTCGGGGTGCAGGCGGGCGTCCATGCACGTGACGACGGCGACGTGGCGAGCCGGGGGCATGGGCCTGTCGCCCTGGTCGAAGCTCTCGGCGTAGCGCCGGTTGGCTTCCTCCAACTCGTTGAGCATGGTCATCTGGGTCTCCTCGTTCGGCGGTGTGGGCAAAACCCTACCAAATTGGTCGGGAATAGCCACTCGACGTGGCGGCGCTACCGTGGGAGCGGTGAGCACCACGCCGGCGGGCCGCGACGACAGGGCCCGGACCGCGACCTTGCTCGACGAGTGCGAGGACCTCGCAGGGCCGGCCCACAGGGACGAGCGCCTCGACAAGGCGACCGAGGTCGTCGACCTCGCCGTACGGGCGGGCGACACCGCGAACGAGCTGCTCGGGCGGCGCCTGCGCCTGGTGGCCCTCCTCGAGGGCCGGGAACTGGCCGCCTTCGACGCCGAGCTCGACGCCTTCGCCGCCACCGTGCACGGCCTGGGCCACCCGGGCCCGAGCGGCCCTCCGGGCGGGGTGACAGCCCGGCTCGCGTGGTGGGTGCCGCTGTGGCGAGCGACCCGGGTGCTGCTCCAAGGCCGCTTCACCGAGTGCGGGCGACAGAATGCCGACGCGGCAC
>JBPCJV010000187.1:0-2810 GCA_051004925.1 Acidimicrobiales bacterium
GTGATGAGCAGCAGCGGGTGGCTGGTGGCGAGGGGGGCGGCGAACGCGAACGCGGTCAGCCCGGCCGCGAACACCACGATGATGGGGCCGACGAGGAGCTGGAGCTTGCGACGGATGGAATGACCTCTTTTCTCCACGACCAGACGGTAGGCGGTGGCGACCACCCCTCAGCGCATCGGCGCGTCTCCGGACGCCATCTCCAGGAGGCGCACCACGTCGGGCCGCCGGACGGTCCGCTTCGCGGTCCGGGGTAGCTCGGCGACGACCGTGACCGCCGCCGGCCGCTTCCAGGCGGCCAGTCCCGCAGTGAGGCGGGCCACCTCGGCCTCCGCGGCCCGCTGCCGGGCCCCGGCGTCCGGCCATCGGGACAGAAGGTCCGGCGTCCCGACCACGACGGCCCAGACGCTCTCGTCGTCACCCGGTGGCGCCCATCCCACCACGCAGGACTCAGCCAGCAGGTCGCTGACCGACAGCACCCGCTCCACCTCCTCGGGCTGCACCTTCTTGCCGCTGGGCAGCACGATCAGGCTCTTGGTCCTCCCGGTGACGTACAGGAAGCCGTCGGCGTCGAGGTGCCCGAGATCGCCGGTGCGGAACCATCCGGCATCGTCGAGGACAGTGCCGGTGAGGGCCTCGTTGCCGCAGTAGCCGAGCATCACCCCGGGGGAGCGGACGAGGATCTCGCCGTCGTCCCCGGCACCTTCGATGCGCACCTCGGTGCCGGGGAGGGGGCGGCCCACCGAACCCGGCCGGTGGGCGCCGGGTGTGTTCATGGCCACGGTCGGCGCTGTCTCGGTGAGCCCGTAGCCGGTGTACACCGGCACGCCGCGGCACTCGAGGCGGGCGGCGACGGCGGCGTCGAGCGGTGCGCCTCCGCAGTGCAACGTCGGTCGGTGCCCCGGGTGGCACCGACCCTCCATCGCCTGGACGAGCCCGGCGAGGAGCCGGGGCACCACGGTTATCCGGGTACACCCGCGCTCACTCATGATGTCGGCGACTCGCGCTGGGGCGGTGGTGCCGGCGAAGGTGACGGCGGCACCAGTGGCCAGGGCGGGCAGGAGGCCGCACGACAGCTCCAGCATGTGGTTGAGGGGCAGGACCGACAACCACCGGTCGCCGGGGCGCAGGTCGTGGGCGGAGATGCCCTCGTCGACCACGTAGGCGATGTTGGCCAGCGAGAGGGTCACGCCCTTGGGGGTCCCGGTCGTGCCGGAGGTCCACACGATCATCGCCGCGTCGTGGGGGTCGCGGGCCACCTCGGGTTCGGGCCCGTCGGGAAGGGTGGCGAGCCGGTCGAACGAGAGAGCCGAGTCCAGGCCCCGGGCGATGCCGGCGTGGCCGCGGTCGGCAATGACGGCGCGTGGTCGAGCGCGATCGAGGACGGCGGCCATGTCGTCGCGACCGAGCCCGGCGTCGAGTGGCACAACCAGCGCCCCGCGCCGCCACACGCCGAACAGGGCCACCACCCAGTCGGGACCGGCGTCACCCACGATTGCCACCCGGTCGCCGGCACCCACTCCCTGGGCGGCCAGCCAGACCGCCACCCGGCGCGACATTCGGTGGACGTCGCCGTAGGTCATCGCCGTCCACCCCGCGGGTGTCCGGGCGAAGAGGGCCGGACGACCGGTGATGGCCGGCTCGGTTCGGTGCAGCCATTCGTCGACGACAGTCGTGCCGCTGAGGATCATGCTGCCAGTGTCCGACCGGGCCGGGCCCGGGTGTACCCGGTGCCGCCCTCAGGATCGGTCGGGGCGGTCCCTATTCAGGCCCAGGATGATGCGGTTGCCGCGGTCCCACGTCACGTAGTTCCAGGCCCAGTTGAGGAGCACGGCGGCGCGGTTGCGGGCACCCACCAGCAGCACCAGATGGAGGCCGAGCCACGACAGCCATCCCGGGGTGCCCCCAATGTGAATGCCGAGGGGCAGGTCGGCGACGGCGGAGTGGCGGCCGACGGTAGCCATCTTGCCCTTGTCGCGGTAGCGGAAGGCGCGGGTGGGGCGACTGTTCAAGCGGGCCTGGATGCAGGCGGCGGCGTGGCGGGCGCCCTGCTGGGCGACGGGCGCGACCATCGGGAGGGGCCCCTTGGCGTTGCTGAACCCGGCCATGTCCCCGATCACGAACACCTCGGGGTGGCCCGGGACCGACAGGTCGTCGGCCACGACCACGGTGCCGGAGCGGCCCTGCTCGACGCCGAGGAGGTCGGCCAGCGGGTTGGCCCGTACGCCGGCGGCCCACACGAGGGTGCGGGTGGGGACCACCGACCCGTCGTCGAAAGTCACCCTGTCGGTCCCGGCTTCGGCGATCTTGGTACCCAAGCGCACCTCGACGCCGCGGTCGCGCAACGTCCGGAGGGCCTCGGCCTGCAAGGCCGGGTGGAAACCGTTGAGCAGGTGGTCGCCCATCTCCACCAGCACGACGGAGGCCCGGTTAACGTCGAGCCCCGGGAAGTCGCGCCGCAGCACGCGGAACAGCTCGAACAGCGCGCCCGACACCTCCACGCCCGTGGGGCCGCCGCCGGCGACGACCACGTTGAGGAAGCCGGCGTCGACGAGGCTGGGATCGGTGTGGGCCCGTTCGAAGTGCTCGAGCAGGTGGTTGCGCAGGGCCATGGCGTCGGGTAGCGACTTGAGGGGAAAGGCGTTGTCGGCCACCCCGGGCACGCCGAAGGTGTCGTTCACCGACCCCGCGGCCAGGATCAGCCAGTCGTAGAACAGGGGTGGGCCCGTGTCGACGTCGACCCGACGGGCGTCGAGGTCGATCCCTGTCACCTCGGCCATGCGGGCGTCGATGTTGTGCTCGCCCCAGAAGAT
>JBPCJV010000188.1:0-3868 GCA_051004925.1 Acidimicrobiales bacterium
CAGCCGCTCCTGCGGGTCGCTCACGCCGGTCGACCCACTATCCGGGGACCACCGGAGCATCCGGGAGGTTCACCACGTCGATGAAGACCGCCCGCTCGGAGCCGCGACCGGTGAGTCGGCGGCACTCTGGGCCTGCTCTTGCTCCACCTCGCGAACGTAGATCCGGTACGGCCCAGAACCCTCGGGAGGGAGTCGGAGCGGCGGCAGGGGATTGTTCAGCGTGCCCGACGCCGCGAATCCCGGCACCCGGGCCCATGCCGGCGTTTCGTCGCCCGACTGCTCGAGTCGTGTGAGCTCGACGGCACCGGCGTCCATGCCGGGGGGGAGCTGGCACCGCTCCAGCAGGACATCCACCCGGTTGGGCCGGGGGTCAGTTGGGCCGGCACCCTCCAGTGTCACCTGCACCGCGTCGTCCGTGCGGGTGACGGTGAGCGTGTGGCGGGGCAGCAGGGGAACCCCCTCGGTCTTGACCACGGGCGAGATCCCGAGGCCGGTCAGGCTGTTTGGTTGGTACCGGACCAGCGCCAGGTCAACGAACGGATAGTACGACGAGGAGGCGACGCCCGACAGTTCGACATCCGCGAACCACTGCTTGTCCGTCACCCAGACGTTGTGCGAGACGACCAGGACGGGCCGGCCGCTCTCGGGAGGTTGACGGTGGCGGGTCCGGCCGGAGCGGCGCTGAAGACGTGGTGCGTGGGCTACCGACCGGGATCGGGAGGGACGGACGGGACGCCGGATCTCGCCCAGATCGGGTCCCTCCCCACCTGGGTGAGCACGGGCCACAGCTCGGGTGGGGGAGTGCTGCTGCCGGCGACGACGACGCCGAGCATCTCCCCCCGCCCCGTCGCGTTCCAGGGACCGGCGAGGAGGGCGAACGTCTGCCCCGCCCCCCGCTCGGGCCGGATGGGCCCCTTTGGGTCTCTCAGCGGGCGGCGCACCGCGTGCACGAGCGTGAACACCGTGGCCGGGGTGACCATCGGGTGCCACCCGAGACCCAGCGCTTGCGCCTGCTCGGGCGTCACCTCCGGGCTGGCCCCCCCGTCCTCCGCGTCGGACGCGGGCACGATCGTCTGCAACCAGTGCCACAGGGCGAAGTTGTCGAGAGAGCCCGGCGTCAGGAATGACGAGGCCTCGAGGGTGACCTGCTGGCCTGGCCCAGGCGAAAGGCGACCGCATCGACGCCCCCGGTGCTGCTCGACGTGAGCGTCGGCTGTTCGGCGGCAGCGAGAATTCCCAGCCGAAGTCGAACGGTCGGCCTGCCAGCGCCGCTGGAGGTCAGTGGGTGCCGACGAAGACGTCGTCGAGAGTGGCGTCGACTTGGAGGTCGGCGTCGTCCAGATCGGGGGTGTCCGCCTCGGTCGGCTTGGACCAATCAGTCCTGCGGGCGATGCCGATCGCAATCACCCCCAGCCCTAACGCCGTCGCCAGCCCCCCCGCCAACCGCCAAGGGGTGTACCCGGCCCCGGGTCCCCGTGCAAATCGGATGGGGATGACGGGCGCGGCCACATAGCCCTCGATCGACACCACGGACACAGCGCAGTTCCCGCGGACGCTGCACAAGACACCGTCGGCACCGACCCGGCCGGGCCGGACCGGGAGGGCGGTGCGACCAGATCCTCGCTCGTCTACCCGGAACGTCGCCGTCTGGCCCGGCACCCCGCACCGGCGGGCGTCATAGCCCCACGGCGGGGCGCACAGCATGGCGGTCACGACAGCGTCGGGTGGGAACCCCGCCACCGACACTTCCACCATCTGCCCGTCCCGGAGCGCGTTCCGGGGCTCGACGTCGACGGTTCCGGGCGGGGCGGCGTCGAGGTAGACGGCGCGGGAGACCCCGGTGCGGCCAGACTCCTGGCCGGTCACCCGGAGAAGGCACGTCGGGCGACCCACCCGGCAGAGGTCGAGAGGGGAAGCCTCACGCAGTTGATACTGGAACTCGGCCCCTCCATTCTCACCGAACTGCACCGGGAAGGGCGCCGTGCACCCCGTGATGCGCCCGCGCTCGTTGATGCACTGCTCGATCACCCCGGTCTCGAAGGCACCGAACCCGCTGGGTCGGAGTTCCACCACCGATCCAGGCTGGAGCATCTCCACAACGGTGTCCTCTGCGAAGCGATCCGCGACCGCCGCCCGCATCACGACGACCGGAAGCGCACGAGGAGCGGGCCGACCCTGGGAGTTGCCGAGGGTGGTCACCGGTGAGGGCTCCGTAACAGGTGCCTGATCAGGCGGCCCTTCGCCGCCACCGTCCGGTCTCTCGCCCGGCGCCCCGAGAAGGAGAAGGGTGGCTCCGCCGAACACGACCACCAGGCCGAGGAGACCTCCGAGTGCGAGAACCGGTCTGGTGCCGACGGCGGAGGATCGACTTGGCGATTTGGGCTTGTCGCCGCCCAGGAGGCCAAGGCTGACCAGGCCGAGGACGATCACGCCAACGACGAGGCCCAGCACGAGAATGAAGAACACAGTAGGAGGGCTCTTGCTCAGTTCGCGGGTGGGCCGTCAGGCCTCTGCCGTTGGCTTGCTTCGTCGAGGTTGCGGTTGAGGCTGAGGAGTCGGCCCATCACCGGCATGGCGATCAGGTTGAGACCATGGAGCACGCCGAGGATCAGGAGGATCCCACCAATGCGGGCCACCTCGTGCTGGAGCTGGGCCCCGTTCACCGTTTCGCCCCAGTTGGGGTAGGGCTCGAAGCTGACCGTGAAGAGGATGTAGGCGAAGAAGATGAGGTAGTAGGCGATGTCGGTCAGGACGATGAAGCTCTTTCCAGTGCGGGGATTGGCCCTGAACACGTCGGCGGCGTAGCTCTTGCCGAAACGCTTGATCAGCGGCCCCAGCCACAAGGCCACTCCAACCAGCACACCAGTGGTGATCAACTCCAAGACCCACCAGTCCATGAGCAACTCTCCTTGTCGATAGTCGGTCACCGAAGCGATCACCACGCCGAGCCCGGCGACGATGCAGCCCACGATGGTTGCGGCCCGGCGGTGCTGGCGGCGGATGCGCCGGTCATCCTCGATGCTGAGCCTCACACGGGCGAACAGGTCCAGGCTCGCATCCACATGGGCGGCTCCCTCGAGGAGCGCCTCATGCAGTCGCTGCTCGAGAACGGTCATCTGCCGCCCTCCCTTGTTCCGGCGGGGCCGGGATCCTCGCGATGTGCCGGCGCCAGTCGTCGCTCCAGGGCGGCGAGGCCCCGCTTGAGGTGCGTCTTCACCGAGTTCCGCGAGATATTGAGTGTGTCGGCGATGTCGTTTACGCCCAACTCCTGGTAGTAGCGCAGGACCAGGCAGTCGCGTTGGCGGTGCGGAAGGTCACGAAGGGCGTCGATCATTAGACGATGGTCGTCACGCAGGACGATCTCGTCCTCCGCTGATGGGTCGGTTTCGGCGAGGGGCAGATGGTGCCGCAACGACACCAGGCCCCTTCGGTTGTGGTCCCGGGCCAGGTTCAACACGATGGAGCGCAGGTAGGCAGCGGCCTTGCCCTCGTGCTCGATGCGGTGACTCGAGCGGGCGAGCCGGATGAACGCCTCCTGCACGAGGTCTTCGGCGGCGTTGCGGTCGTCGACGAACAGTCGAGCCATGCGAACGAGAGCGCGGCCTTCTCGCTCGAACAGATCGACCACGAGACGGTCGACGTCGGCCACAGCCATTCCCGCTGGTGCCCAGATCGGCTCCGCGCCCGGGACCGGGATGGCGCCGGTCATCCGTAGAAGCAATCCGGCGTCCATCACCGGAACAGACGAAATGCGGACGACATCCGGGTGACAGGCAGCCCGAAACTCCTCGGCGATCTGTGCGCCGATCGAGATGGCGTCATCGGTGCAGCCTAGGGGCGACCCCCAGCGGGGAGTGAGCCGGCGCCC
>JBPCJV010000189.1:0-12639 GCA_051004925.1 Acidimicrobiales bacterium
CGCACCCCGGCGAAGTGGAGGGCGGCCATGAGCTGGCGCGACTGCACGGCGTAGCCGAGGGGGCGGTGCAACACCGAGTGCCACGTGACGTCGCGGTCGTAGCGGTGCTCGTCCAGCCACTGGCCCCAGTTGCGCTTGAACACCTTTCGGGAGCGCTCGTACACGGCCCAGAAGTCGACCTTGTTCTCGCGCGTCGAGGTGTTCTGCCTGTGCACCGACGTGGGCGTGCCGTTGTAGAGCACCGAGAAGCCGGCTCGCTCGGCGCGCAGGCACCAGTCGCTGTCCTCGAAATACGCGAACAGCTCCTCGTCGAGCGGGCCGACCTGGTCGATGCAGTCGCGCCGCAGGTAAGCCTGGGCGAACACCACCGACTCCACGGGACGGACACGCTGGCACTGTCCGATGTCGCGCTCCTCTCCGGCCATCTGGTGGCCGCGCAGGGTGAGGGGTGGCATGTAGCTGCCGGCGTGGGCGAGCACGCCCTGCTCGTCGACCAGCCGGGCGCCGACCACCCCGACCGAGGGCGCGGAGTAGGCCGCGTCCTGCATGGCGCTGAGCCAGCGCGGGTCGGTGACGATGACGTCGTTGTTCATCAGCACGATGTCCTCGTCGGCGTCCGCCGCGGCGATGCCGATGTTGCAGCCCCGGCTGAACCCCTCGTTGCGGGAGTTGGCCACCACCGTCAGCCCGTCCTGGGCCTCCAGCCAGTCGACGGTGCCGTCGGTGCTCCCGTTGTCGACCACGATCACCCGCCAGTCGGGGTGGTCGGTGCTGGCCCCGAGCGGCCCGAGCGGGGTGACGGCCCGGAGAGAGGCCAGGCAGGCCTTGGTGAACTCAAGCGCGTTCCACGTGAGGATGACCAGGGCCACCCGGTGTCGGGGCTCCACAGCCGGCTAGCGCGCCGCCATGTCGCCGGACTTCGGGTCGGAGTCGTCCCCTGCACTCCCGCTCAGGGGGTCGCTCGGGCCACCGGAGTCGGCGGGTTGCATGGCCTCGATGCGCAGGCGGAGGCGTTCGATGTCGTCGAGGAGCGCGTGGTTCAGGGCGCTCTGCTGCTCCATCATCGGGGTCACGTACCAGGCCACCGCCCGTCGCACGAGGCGCTTGGCCAGGCGCACGCCGGCCCCGACGACCGGGCGCCCGGACCCGGGCGGGAACTCCACCCGGATGTCGGCGTTGCCGCGCTGAGCGGCCACGTTGACCTCGTGGTCGCCCTCGGGTGCCAAGGGGAGCACGCCCCTGGCCCCCTCGGGCCCGCGATCGGCCGCGGCGAGGGTGGCTTCGACTCTCGTCATCATGGCCGCGACATCGGTGCCGCGCATGCTCAGGTCGTCGGGCACGGCCGTCAGCACTCCTCGGGAGGGACGGCGTCGCTCGGCACGGGCGACGGCTCCGGCACCGACGACGAGGTGGTGGGCGCCCCGGCGGTGACACCGTCGCGCAGGCCGTCGTAGTCGGCGCCGACGACGAGCACCAGGTTGTCGCCCTTCACCGTGGGATCGGCGGTCAACTGCGGCGGCTTCTTGAAGGCGCCGGCCAGCGCTTCGGCCTTGGCCTGCTGCCCGTCGCCGTAGCGGATGACGGTTCGGTCGAAGATGGCGAAGGCGTCGCCGGTGCGGTTCACCGTGATTCCGGCCGCCTTCAGGCCGTCGGCCGCCTTTCCGGCCGCACCCTTGGCGCCGGTGCCGTTGAGCACCTCGAGCGGCGTCTTGACGTCGACGACCGTCGGCGGGGCGGCGTCGCCCGGCGGTGGCCCGGCGGGGGGAGGCTCGGGCTCCTTGCCGTTGATCACGTCGAGGGGGGCCTGGGCCGCGGCCTTGTCGAGCATCATGACGGCCATTTCGCCGACGAAGGTGCCGGTGCCGGGCAGGGTGAGGGTCTGGACCGATTCGGGGTCGAGGGAGTTGAACCGCCGGGCCAGGGTGGTGATGTCGCCGGTCGACATGGTGGAGTCGATGGTCAGGTTCTCGACGCCGATCCCGATGAGCCGGTTCAGGGTGATGGGGTTGGTGAGCCCCGTCGAGAAGGCCTTCTTCATCATGCGGCGGATGAAGTCCTGCTGGCGT
Organism: Acidimicrobiales bacterium; assembly: GCA_051004925.1. Lineage (GTDB taxonomy): Bacteria > Actinomycetota > Acidimicrobiia > Acidimicrobiales > AC-14 > DATAQC01. Next base: position 2,067 of record JBPCJV010000189.1, read on the forward strand.
TCGATGCGGCCGAGGTCGGCGCGGGGGTCCACCGCCCACTTCCCGTTCGACAGGTACTCGTAGTGGCGGCTGCGGGCCCAGGCCAGGGCGGCGACGCCGTCGAGCTCGTGACAGCCGGGCCGGCCGAGCTCCAGCCCGGTGAAAGCGTCGCGCGCCGGGTTGGGAATGAAGATCGACACGCCCCCGACGGCGTCGACGATGTCCTTGAACCCGACGAAGTCGACCTCGACGAAGTGGTTGATCTTGATGCCGAGGCTGTCCTGGAGGCTGGCGATCAGGCGATCGGGGCCGCCGGTCATCAGGGCCGTGTTCACCCGGTCGGACCGGCCCGTGCCGGCGATGGGCACGTATAGGTCGCGCGGGATGGAGAGGATGGCCGCCTTCTTCCTGGCCGGCTCGACGTGGAGCACCATGATCGTGTCGCTGTGCTCACTGCCGAGGTTCTGCTGCTTTCCCGACTGGTCGGCGAGGTCGCCGGTGGTGCGGTCCCGGCTGTCGGAGCCGACGAGGAGCACGTTCATCACCCCGGCGGCGTCGCCGGTGAGGCCCGAGACGTTCAGCCGGTTGATCTGGCCGAGCCGCCACCGCACGTAGACCACCCCCAGACCGGCGATCAGGGTGGTGACCATCAAGAAGATGGTGAGGCCGATGATCGTCCGTCGACGACGGCGACGCTGGCGCAGCACGACCTCGCGGGGCACTCTCCGGACGGGCCTTCCCGGCCCTCCCGGCGGGGGTCGCGGCGGCACCCGGCCGCCGCGCCGCTCAAAGGGCCGCTCGGGCCCGGCGCCAGTCGGGGGTCGGCGGCCGTTGGCGGTCCTCTGAGCGGGCTGGGCGGGCTTTGACCGGGACCTGGTACGGACTGGTCCGTCGGGACCGTCGGATCTGTCCTCCGCCGCCTGGCGATTGCGCTGCGGGGGTCGGGTCACTCGTTCCAACGCTACCAGCGGGTTCTGCGGGTCCAACGGCGGTCAGGGGGAAGTGGGTCTGCGGGCCTCGGCCACTGCGGCCCAGAGGTCGGTGGCCGTCGGCGGGCCCACGAACGAGGCCCGCACGACGCCTTCGGGGTCGGCGACCACGATCGTGGGCACTGCCTCCACGTGGTAGCGGCGATGGAGGTCGGGGTGCGCCTTGAGCTCGATCTCCTCCACGGCGACCTCCTCGCTGGCCATGGCGCGTGCCTTCTCCACGGCCAGCATGCACGAGTCGCAGGTGGCCGACGTGAACAGGGCGACCAGCCACGGGGTGTCCGGGCGCTGGAAGTCGCCCCGGTCGAGCTGGGTGGGAACGGCCCACTTCGCCTGCGTGGGTGCTTCCGGTCGCCGCCGTTCCATGATCACGGCCACGACGATGGCAACGGCCACCACCGCGGCGGCGAGCAGGACACGATCCATGGCTTCAGTGTGCCCGGCGGGAACGAGCTAGTCGCGCAGGGGGATGCCGACGGAGACGGCGGTGCCGGCTCCCTTGAGGCGGTTGATGATCCGCTCGACGACCACGGGTCGATCGGCGGTGACCACGACCGGCGTGGCCGGCCGGGTGATGCTGTCGCCCAGGCGGACCGACGCCCGCGCGCCGGGGGCGACCTCGATCGACCTCAGGGCGTCGTTCGTGTCCCGGGCGCCGTCGGCCAGCACGGTGACCGACACCCGGGCCGGCTCGGTGCCGGGGTTCTGGAACACCAGGAACTCGTCCACCGTGTCGTCGGAGCCGCCGGCCGCGAACGCCCAGCGCCGGGCCGTGACCTGGGCCCCGGGCGTCATGGCCACGCCCGTGCGCTGGCCGGAGACGGAGGCGTCGACGGCGCGTTCCACGACCACGCCCACGTCGTTGAGCGACCGGACCGTGGCCGCGTGGGCGACGCCTTTGGGGATGCGGGCCTCCTCGTTGGCCGAGATGGTGACCCTGGCCTCGGCGGGCACGGTGAGGATGAACGGCTCGGCCTGGCCCTGGTCGAGGGCCAGCGCCACCTCCACCCGCGCCTCCGTGGTTGTGGGGTTGAACACGTGGTACCGCTCGTTGATGCCCTCGGCCACCTGGCCCTCGGGCAGGTACCAGAGGGTGCCGGTCGACGCCGCCCCGAGGGCGAGGGCCAGGCCCTTGCGCCCGGCCGTGCCGTCGAAGGTCTGCAGGCGGCTCACCACCAGGCGGCCGGCGCGGGCGGTGATGGCCGCGGCCACCTGCTGCCGGCGCTGCACGTGGTCGCCGACGGGGATGATCGCGGTGGTGCCGCCCTGCACCCCCAGGCCGGTGAGGGCCTGAGGCGTGACCAGGCCGTCCTCGGTGCTGAACACGAGGTCGACCACGGCGTCGTCCGGGAAGGGGTTGAACAGGAACAGGGTCTCGGTGGCGTCTTTGGTGGTGACGCCGTCGGCGAAGTACCACTGGGGCGACGCCGACGACGCGCACGGAGCGGACGTCTCGCCGAACGGCCCGCTGTCGACCAGCTCGACGACGGCCTCGCCACCGTCGAGCTCGACGAGGGCGGAGGCGAACAGGCCCGAGGCCACGTCGGCCAGCCGGACGGTCTGGCGGCTGGCGGGGCCCACCCGGATCGCCCTCGACGCCGCCGCCGCCCCGTAGGGGAAGACGGTGACGTTTCCCTGCAGGGCCCGGTCACCGGCGTTGGCCACGATCACGGTGCCGTCGGCCCCGCCCTCGGCGTTGGCCGTCGCGCCGGTGCAGTACCAGGCCGACGACCCGGCCGAGGCCGCGGCCGCCATCGGCACGGGAGGGCCGGTGTCGGCCGTCGACGTGGGCCGCGACCGGCGGTCGGCCAGGCCGGCGACCACGAGCACGGCGAGGATGACCGCCACCACCGGCGCCCGGCGGGCCGGGTTCATGAGGGGAGTCCCCCCGCGGGCATCGGCTCCCCTGCCCGAACGCGCTCCTCCGGGGGGCGGGTGGGCCCGGACGGCACGGCGACCCGGCGGCGCATGAGGGTCAGGGCCCGGAAGGCGCCCAGCCAGAGCGCGATCTGCAGCACCAGCAAGCCGTACCGGAACAGCGGGGTGCGGTAGTGCAGCTCGCCCCGCCCCGGCGAGTCGACGCGGTAGGCGTTGGCCACCCCCAGCGCGGTCTGGCGCGGCGCGTTCCTGCCGGCCACCGAGAGCTCCCACCCGGCCGACGGGCTCTCCGACACCAGGACCTGTCCGGCCGACGGCAGGTCGCCGGCGAAGTCGACCGGGCCCCGTCCCCGCAGCACGGGCGTGCCCCCCGACAGGTCGACGCCCCCGCCTAGGGTGGCCGGAAGCTCGGGGCCGACCTTGGCCGCCTGGGTGATCTCACGGGCCGGGCCCCACGCGATGTTCTCGTACACCGTCGCCGCCGGGTCCGACGGCAGCAGGCGGAGGTCGAGCTGGGACTCCAGGCCCCTCGTCAGCTCCGCCGGCGGGGGCCGCTGGGGCCCGTCGCGGTCACCGGCGGCGATCTGGCTGGGCAGCACCACGTAGCGCACGGCCATGGGCGCCAGGAGCCGGCCCATCCGGGACGTGTCGCCCCGCTCCGCCTGCTCGATGGCGGTGACGATGGCACGCGTCGCGCCCGAGGGCGGTCCGGGCAACAGGTCGGTGACCTCCGGCGTGCCGTCGCGTGAGGTGGCGTAGGCCAGGCCGTCGGCGATCTCCCAGCTGCCCAGGGGGAGGACCAGGGGGTCGCCCAGCCAGAGCACCCGGAACGCCCCGTCGGCCTGCTTCTGGGCCATGTAGGCCAGCGAGCGGTTCAGCTCCGGCGACGGCAGGCCCCACCGCCCGTCGCGGGCACCGGCCAGGATGGGAATGGTGGCGAGCATCACCGCGGTGCCGGCCACAGCGGACGCGATCTGGCGCCAGCCGAAGCGGTGGCCCGGGAGGTCGAACTCGAAGGCGGCGGCGCCCAGGGCGGCGGCCGCGGCGATGGCGATGGCCGCCGGCGCCAGGAACACGTCGGGCGCCTGAGGATGGATGGGCAGCCACCCTCGTCCTCCGGCCCAGGCAGCTCCGATGCACACGAGGGCCACGGCCCAGAAGCGCACCGCCCACGAAAGGCGCACACCCTGGGCCAGAACCAGAGGCAGGATGGCGGCCACCAACAGGGCCCAGCCGAGCACGCCGGCGCCGATGGGCCCCACCTCGAAGCGCAGGAGGGCCCCGAACCCGAAGGCCCGGGCCGCGGGCGGGGCCGAACCCACCAGCGAGGCCCAGCCCCCACTCAGCTGGTCGACCGACCAGGGCAGGAGCATGAAGGCGGCGCCGAGCACGGCGATGACCGTGACCGCCAGGCCGCGGGCCGCGGCCCGCGCCTCCCCGGCCGCGACCGACCCCACCAGCAGCCCGATGGCGATGAGCACCACGACGAGGGCGATGCTCGGCACGAACGCCCCGAGCACGGCGAGGCCGAGGATGAAGGCCAGGATCTCGATGCGCCGGCGGACCGGGTCCTCGTCGACATCGGATGCGAACGGGGCCAGTCCCGAGAGCCGGCCGATACGGCGGAGAAGGTACGGAGCGGCGGCGTAGGCGATGAGGCCGTCCCAGCGGCCCCGGGCGAGGGAGTCGTAGGACAGCGGCACGGCGAGGTAGGCGACGACGAGGACGATGCGGCCCAGGCTCGAACCGAAGGCCCGGCCCAGGCGCCAGGCCCCGACCGCGGCCATCGGCCAGGTGGCCAGGATCAGGAGCTTCTGGAGGAGGGCAACCTTGCCGAGCAGGACCACGCCGCCTGCGCCGAGGAGGCCGAACATCGGCGGCGACGAGGCCGCCGCGCCCATCCCGGTCTCGCGCCAGCCGTGCACGAAGTTGCTGATGAGGGTGGAGACCCCGGGGAAGGGCGCGAACTGGCCCACCACCGGGATGCGTCCGCCGATCAGGTGCCGGCTGCCGAGGAGGAGGGCGAGGACCATCAGGACCAGGAGGGCGGTCGCCGCCTGGGCCGGCCGGGAGCCGACCCGACTCACCAACTGCTGGCCGGCGGCGAGAAGGGCGCGCGCTCGCTCCTCCGGGTCGAGGCGACGGCGGAGGTAGGCGCTCATCCGCACGCTGCTGCGCACCTGCAGGCGGCGGACCTCGCTGTCGGGCACCGACCGGCTGGCCCGGACGGCCTTGCGCTGCTCGCGCAGGTGACGGACGTGCGCCAGGTTCCACGGCCACGCCGCGACCAGGGCCCGGGCCTCGGCCCACCGACGGTTGAACACGGCGATGATCGCCTCGACCACCGTGACCACCGCGGCCTGGGGCAGCACCCGCACGAGGTGGAGCACGGAGTAGCTCTTCAGCATGGTGCGCAGGTGGTTGCGGGCCAGGTAGCGGACGTGCTCGGGGTAGTGCCCCGGCGCCTCGTCGCCACCTTCGCGGTGGCGGGCCACGGCCGACGGGGCGACGATCACGCGGGCACCGGCGACCTGGGCGCGCCAGCATAGGTCGACGTCGGCGCCGTGGTCGGCCATGGTGGGGTCGAACCCGCCGAGGGAGAAGAACAGGTCGCTGCGGGCCAGCATGCAGGCGCTGGGGACGGCGAACACGTCGCGGACGGAGTCGTGCTGCTCCTGGTCGAGCTCCCCGCGGTCGACGAGGGACCGGGTGGCCGCCGTCTTGTCGACGTTCAGGCCCACGTCGAGCAGCCGGCTGGGATCGTCCCAGTCGACGAGCTTGGGGCCCACGATGCCGGCGTTGGACCGCAGCGCCTCCTCCACGAGCAGCCGCACGGCGTCGGGGGCCAGCGCCACGTCGTCGTGGCAGAACACGAGGAAGGCCGAGCCCTGGACCGTCTCCAGGCAGTCGTTGGCCAGGGCCGCGAAGCCCGACCGGTTGGCGGCGCGGCGCATGTACGCGTCGGGGAGGACCGACGCCACCCGGGGCGCAGGGTCGGACGGCGGACGGGATGCCGGGCTGCCTGTGCCGCCGCCGTCGATCACGAGCACAGACAGGTTCGGGTAGTCCTGGGCGCCCAAGGCGGCCAGGGCCTCCTCGAACCAGTCTCCCTGCTCCAGTGCCACGACCACCGCGACCACGGGCGGTGCGGAGGGCTGGGAATCCATTCTCGATCGAAGGCTAGTCAACATCGGCCCCCGCCCCCGGTTCATCGGGGCAGAATCGGTGCTCATGTCCGAGTTCGCGGGGGTCGGCACCGAGGCCTGTCTGACGGTGGTGATGCCCTGCTACAACGAGGTGGGCACGCTCACCGGGGCCATCGAGCGGGTGCTGCACTCGCCGTACACCCGGGAGCTGATCGTGGTCGACGACGGCTCCGACGACGGGAGCCTGGAGGCGGCGCGCCAGGTGGTCGACGACCGGGTCGTGGTCGTCCACTTCGCGCGGAACAGGGGAAAGGGAGCGGCCCTGCGCGCCGGTTTCGCCCGGGCCACCTCGCCGTACGTGGTAATCCAGGACGCCGACCTCGAGTACGACCCCGCCGACTACCGGGCCCTCCTGCGGCCCCTTCTCGACGGCCGGGCCGATGTCGTCTACGGCTCCCGCTTCATGGGCGGACAGCCGCACCGGGTCCTGCACTTCTGGCACTCCGTCGGCAACAAGGGACTGACCGTCGTGTCCAACGTGATGACCAACCTCAACCTCACCGACATGGAGACGGGCTACAAGGCCTTCCGTATCGAGGTCCTGCGGACGATCACCTTCGAAGAGGACCGGTTCGGTTTCGAGCCCGAGGTGACGGCCAAGCTCGCCCGCGGCGACTGGCGGATCTACGAGGTTGGCATCTCCTACGCCGGCCGCACCTACGCCCAGGGCAAGAAGATCGGGTGGCGCGACGGGTACCGCGCCCTCACGTGCATTCTGAAGTACTCGCCCGCAGGCACCCGGATCCGTGGTTTGCTGGATGGCATGGCAGACGGAGGTGACAGTCGTGGGTGATCGCGTCGGTGATCAGGTTGGCGAACGGGTGAAGGAGGCGGCCTACGCCGCCGTCGGGCTCGGGGTCCTCGGGGTGCAGCGCATCCAGGTGCGGCGCCGCGACGTGACCAGGCAGGTCGAGCCCCAGGTGCGGGAGGCGGCGGAGAAGCTCCAGCGCTTGGCCAGCGCGGCCGACGAAGCGGTGAACCCCGTCCTCGACCGGCTGGAGGAACGCCTGTCCGACGCCGCCCGTGAGCGGGTCCGGGCCGCGCGCGGGACGGCCGTCGAGGCCCGCGACACGGTCTTGCGCAAAGCAGCCTCCGGCCGCAGCTGAGGGATGCGGCGTCCGTCCCCTCGCCGTCCGAAGAGGGTACCGGCCGCTGGTTAGGCTCCCGCCGATGCGGACGCTGGTCGTGCTGCCGACCTACAACGAGGCCGAGAACATCTCGATCGTGCTGAACCGCCTCCGTGCGGCGGTGCCGGCGGCCGACGTGCTGGTCGTCGACGACTCCAGCCCCGACGGCACCGCGGACTTGGCCAAGGCCATCGGCGACGAGCTCGGTGGCATCGACGTGCTCGTGCGGCCGGCCAAGCAGGGCCTGGGCCGGGCCTACCGCACGGGGTTCACCGAGGGCATGTCCCGCGGCTACGAGGTCCTCGTGGAGATGGACAGCGACCTGTCCCACGACCCCGCCGCCCTGCCGTCGTTGCTGGCCGCGGTGGAGGAGGGCGCCGACCTGGTCATCGGGTCGCGGTACGTCCCCGGGGGGTCGATCCCCCATTGGCCGTTCCACCGGCGGGCGTTATCGCGCAATGGCAACCGCTACGCCTCCCGGATGCTGGGTCTCCGAGTGGCCGACTCCACGTCGGGCTACCGGGCCTACCGCAGCGGTCTCATGGCTCGCATCGACCTCGACGCTGTCCGGGCCAACGGCTACGGGTTCCAGATCGAGATGGTCTACCGCGTGGCCCGCCTCGGTGGCCGCATCGAGGAGCGCCCCATCGAGTTCGTCGACCGCGAGCGCGGGGTGTCGAAGATGTCGACGCGGGTGGTGGTCGAGGCCCTCGCCCTGGTGACCTGGTGGGGCCTACGCGACCGGGTGCGCCGCCACCGTTAGCGCGGGTTCGGTCGCCGCGTCCGGCGCCGCTTCCTCTTCGAACCTTCCCCGCCAGAGCTTGTAGAACAAGATCAGCCCGATGGCCAGCACCATGGCGTTGCGGACGATCACGGCGGTGACGGGAAGGAGGTTGTTGGCGAGTAGCCCGTTGTAGTGCAACGGGTAGACGAGCTGGGACAGGACGTTGGCGGCGCCGAGCAGCACCAGGGGTACGCGGACCTCGCGGGCCGCGAAGCTGGCCGCGCCCGCGCCGAGCGCGCACAGCAGGAGCATGAACTGCGGGGAGAACACCGTCCCCACCGCGAGGGTCAGGGCGAGAGTCCCGAACATCACCGCGGACAGACCGGCCATCGAGTCCGGCCGGACCCGCTTGGCGGCCAGCCAGATCCCCGTGGCCAGGACGCTCACCGACATCACCACCGAGATCGCCTTCAGCGTCGACGAACCGGCCCCGACGGTGTTCCACGAGCCGTGGTCGATCACCGGCAGCACGGTGTGGCCCAGTTGGCCGCTGGCCAGGAGGGCGACGCCCCAGGTGCTCTCGATCTGTAGGCCTCTCTGGGTGTGGTAGCCGACCACGCTGTCCCACAGCCCGGGCAGCGAGCCCACGAAGGGGAGCAGGCACACGACGAACACCGAGACAGCTCCGGCGAGGATGCGCCATCGCCAGCGCCACCGGGCGGCCAGAAGCAACGGGACGAGGAGCCCCGGGTAGATCTTGGCGACCGCGCCGAAGCCCAGCCAGCCTCCGGCCCCGAACCACCCCCGTGCCTGGGCCCGCTCGAGGGCCCAGATGATCGTCACCGCCGGTACCAGGTCGAGGCGGGTGTAGGCGATCGGCCCGAGCATGGGGACGAGGAGCGTCCAGGTCCACGGTCCCCACCACGACCTCGTCCGTCGGGCGATGACCAGCAGGCCCGCCATCCCGGCCACGTCGACGGCGAGCATCACCGCGATGAAGCGGGGCAGGTAGGCGTGGCCCGCCGACTTGGGCACGGGGAGGATCATGAAGGGCAGCGAGCCGGGCGGGTACTCGATCTTCACCTCTCCGTACGGCGTGGCGCCGTGGTACACCTGGTGCGCCCAGTCCTCGTACAGCGTGGGGTCGAAGGTGATGGTGGTGTAGAGACCCCCGTTGTAGTGCTCGGGATGGTCGGCCACCCAGGCGCCGGCGGCCCGGGTGGCGACGAAGACGAAGAGCAGGAGCCCGGCGGCCATCAGGCGCCGGTTTCGCGTCTTCGTCTCCTGGGACGCCGCCAATTCCTGCGCCACCTCTATACCGGCAGTCGACGGAACAGTGGCCGCGGCAGGTGGCGCACGGCCGTCATCACCAGGCGCAGGGGCGGCGGGGCCCAGGCCTGTTCGGCGCCCGACTCGACGGCGGCCACGATGACTTCGGCCACCTTGTCGGGGGTGGTCGACAGCGGTACCGGGTCGAGCCCGGCCGTCATCTTCGACTTCACGAAGCCGGGACGCACCACGAGAACGGAGACCCCGGACCCGACCAGGCTGTCGCCCAGCCCGCTGTAGAAGGCGTCGAGGCCCGCCTTGGACGAGCCGTAGACGAAGTTGGCGCGCCGGGCCCGCTCGCCGGCGACCGACGAGAGCACGGCGAGCACGCCGTGGCCCTGGCCGCGCAGGTGGCCGGCGACGTGGAGGCCGATCGACGCCGCGCCCACGAAGTTGGTGGTGAGGACGGCGGCGGCCGTCTCGGGGTTCTCCTCGGAGACGGTCTGGTCGCCGAGGACGCCGAAGGCCACCAGCACCAGGTCGATGTCGCCGTGGCGGGAGAACACGTCGCGGGCGAAGGCCTCGTGGGAGCCGATGTCGTCGGCGTCGAAGTGCACCGCCTCCACGTGGTCGGCGCCCTCCCGGCGCAGGTCGGCGACGGCCCCGTCGAGGGCCTCGGGATGCCGGGCGGCCAGGATCACGGTGCGGGCCCGGCGGGCGACGAACGCCCGCGCCGTGGCCAGCCCGATGTCGGACCCTCCGCCGAGCACCAGCACTGACTGGGGGGACCCCAGGGCGTCTTTCACAGGGTGATCTTGTTCACGGTTCCAGCTCCTCGTCCAGAAGACCCAGGCGGCGGGAGAGATCGGAGCGCAGCACCCGGTCGGGGTCGACCTTGTCGCGCACCCGGCGCCAGTCGTCGAGACGGGGGTACATCGCGGCCAGCATGTCAGGTCGCAGGCGGGAGTCCTTGGCCAGGTAGACCCGGCCGCCGGCCCCGGCCACCAGCTCGTCGAGGCTGTCGAGAAGGGTCCCCAACGACGGAGAGCCCACGGGGATGTCGAGGGCCAGCGTCCATCCCGGGATGGGGAACGACAGGGGCCCGGGGCTGGCCGGGCCGAAGCGCTTCAACACGGCGAGGAACGACGGGCAGCGGGCTTCGCTCAGCTTGGTGACCGCCCGCCGGAGGGCGTCCTCCTGGCCGCAAGGGACGACGAACTGGTACTGCACGAAGCCCCGCCGGCCGTAGAGACGGTTCCAACCGACCACGCCGTCGAGAGGATGGAAGAAGGAGTGGAGGGCCACCAGCTTTCCGCGCTCGAGCGTCGGCGCCCGGCTGAAGTACAGCTCGTTGAAGGCGCGCACCGTGAGGCGGTTGAGCAGCCCGCTCGGGACCCAGGG
>JBPCJV010000190.1:0-4100 GCA_051004925.1 Acidimicrobiales bacterium
TGCTCGGCCAGGAAGGCGTGCACCGATCCCTCTCCGAGCAGGTGGCGACACAGCGCCGACGCGTCCAACAGTTGCCGATCCGGGCGAGACGAACCTTGCATCCGCCCATTGGATCGCGCGTGGGTCGAGATCGCGAATCGACGGCTACCCCGGATTGCTCAGCAGTCTCCTAGACCGGGGCCTGGCCCCGCTGCTGGCCTAGACCGGGGCCTGGCCCCGCTGCTGGCATAGAGTCGCCACCCGGAGAGGTCGAGGGCGCGGGGAGAAGGGGAGTGACATCGTGAAGGTGGCGTTCGTAGGCAAGGGCGGGGCCGGCAAGTCGGCCATCGCGGGCACCTTCGCCCGGGCCCTGGCCCGCCGGGGCACCTCGGTGCTGGCCGTCGACTCCGACCCCCTTCCGGGGCTGGCGTTCTCCCTCGGGCTCGAGTCCGACGAGGCTCCGATCCCCGACGACGCCGTGGGCGAGCGCCAGCAGGGGGAAGAGGGCCCCCGGTTCCGGCTCCGACCGGGCCTGAGCGCCGAGGAGGCCGTCGATCGGTACGCGGTGACGGGCCCCGACGGCGTGCGGTTCCTCCAGTTCGGCAAGGCCAGGGAGGGTGGGCCCGCCCTGTTCCGCTCCCAGCTCGCCTTCCTCCAGATCGTGCGCAAGCTGCCGACCGAATCCTGGAACGTGATCGGCGACCTTCCCGGCGGCACCCGCCAGGCCTTCACGGGGTGGGGCAGCTTCGCCGAGACGGTGCTGGTGGTCGTGGAGCCCACGGCCCAGTCCATGCTCTCGGGTCGCCGGCTGGCCCGCATGGCCCAGCTCGAGGACGGACCCCAGCGGGTGGTGGCGATCGTGAGCAAGGCGCGCGAACCCGGCGACGCCGACACCGTCTCGCGGCGCACGGGGTTGGAGGTGGTGGCCACCATCCCCTGGGACGAGGCCCTGGCCGACGCCGAGAAGCGCGGTCTGGCCCCGATCGACGCCGCCCCCAACTGTCCGGCCGTGGAGGCGGTACAGTCGCTCACAGACGTCCTGGTCGAGGAGATGGTCCGTTGAAGCTGGCAGTCGTCGGGAAGGGTGGGTCGGGCAAGACCACGACCTCGTCGGTGCTGGCCCGCACCATGGCCCGCCAGGGCAAGTCGGTCGTGGCCCTCGACTGCGACTCGAACCCCAACCTGGGCATCTCCCTTGGCATCGGCGACGAGGAGACCGACCGGCTCGTCTCGATGCGCCAGGCCCTCGACGAGGGCGAGGAGGAGCACGCCTCGACCTGGGACAAGGTGATCGACCGCTACGGCTCCGACGGCCCCGACGGGGTGCGTCTGGCGGTCGTGAGCCGCATCGACAACCCCGAACCCGGCTGACTCTGATGTGGGTTGTCTCCTGAGCAGTTGCTCGGGTCCGTTGATTTCGAAGAGGACATGGTCGTCGCCGACTTCGAGGCCGGCGTCGGCACCCTGACCCGCTTGTCCGAGCAGCGGGTCGACACCGTGGTGGTGGTGGTCGAGCCCACGCCCAAGTCGGTCGAGGTCGGCCAGCGGGCCGTCGAGCTGGCCCGGGAGCGCGCCGTGGCCCGGCTGATCGTCGTGGCCAATCGCGTGCGCGACGACGCCGACCTCGAGCTCGTGCGGGCCGCCTTCCCCGGCTGCGAGGTGGTGGGCGTCCCCGACGACCCGAAGATCGTGGAGGCCGACCGCAAGGGCGTGGCCCCCATCGACCTGGCCCCCGACGCGCCCGCGGTCGTCGCCCTCGTCGGCTTGGCCAACAACCTCGTCAATTCGAACTAGCGGCGTCTAGCTCGCACCTCGGCCCCGAGACAGGACCCGGGCGAGGACGGCGGCGTCGAGGAGGCCGTCCCAGCCGCTGTCCACGCGGTCGGCTACCACACCCGCCGGTGCGTCCGGCTCGCCGAAGCCGTCGACCACCAGCTCGGCTTCGGCCAGGTCGTGGTCGGCGGTGTAGTCGTTCACGATCACCACACAGGCGAGGCCGGCGGCCACCGCGGCCTCGAGGCCCTCGGCGGAGTCCTCGACCACCACGACGTCGTGCGTCGCCATGTCGAGGCGCTCGAGGGCGACGGTGAAGGCCTCCGGGTCCGGCTTGCGGGCGCTCACGTCGTCGCCGGTGACGATGGTGGCGAAGTCGACACCGTCCAGCAGGCGCCGCAACAGGTCCTCCACCCAGCCCCGGCTACCGGTGGTGGCCACGGCCAGGGCCACCCCCCGACCGGCCAGGTCGTCGAGCAGCCGGCGGACACCGGGGCGCAGCTCGATCCGCCCTGAGGCCACCAGTTCGGAGAGGATCTCGGTCTTGCGGGCGTGGAGGGCGGGTACGAGCTCGGCCCGTCGTCGGTCGTCCACGCCCTCGTCGGCCAGGTAGCGGTCGAGTCGACGCTGGCCGCCGGTGATGCGCAGGAGCCGACCGTAGGTGTCCTCGTCCCAGCGCCACGGCAGGTCGAAGGCCTCGAAGGCCTCGTTGAACGCCACCCGGTGCCCGTGCCGCTCGCTGTCCACCAGGGTGCCGTCCACGTCGAGGATGACGGCGCGAGGAATCCGGACGTCGCCGTCCCCGTTCCCCACGCCGGTCAGAACTCGGGGCCCACGGGCGGCCGGCTCCCGCCGAGCAGGGTGTCGCCTTCGCCTCCCACCGCTTCGCGACGCAGATCGGCGAAGGCCTCGTCGATGTCGGCGCCCCACAGGTCCCACATGGACAGCCGGAGGGCCACCATCATGGTGGCGACGGGGGTGGCCAGCGGGGTTTCGTGATCGAGCATCGTGAGGCCCTCCTCGGTCAGCGTCGCCTCGACGACCGGCCGGACCGGCTCGGCCTCGTCGGGGAGGTCGAGATGCACCAGCACGGTGCGGGCGCCGATGCGCAGGGCGAGGGCCACGTCGCCGAAGACCCGCAGGACGGGCCCCTCGACGTGCAGGCGCTTCGAGTGCGGGGCGGGCTCGGCACGCAGAAAGGCCCGCACGACGGCGTCATCGTCGCCGAGCGGGCCCTGCGGTTCGAAGTACGGAGGGAGCGGCCAGTCAGACACTGGGCTCCCCGCTCAGGGGGCCGATCGGGCCCTGGCCCGGCCCGGGGTCAGCGGGCCAGTCTCTCCGCTGATGCAGCCGCCTCGGTGAGGCCGTCGGCCGTTGCGGAAAGGTTGCCGTTGATCTTGTCGACTGCGGGACCGATGACCGCACACATGGTCTCCACCGCCCGGACACCGAAGGTGATGCGGGCCAGGTTGGCGGAGATGCTGTTGAGGAGCCGAGCGACCGTGGCCAGATAGATGGCCAGGATGAGGACCAGACCGGCGATCTCGAGAACGGTGAGGATGATTCTCCAGGTCATCGCCTACCTCCAGCGGCAGCGTTGAGCAGATCGGCGTGAGCGCGAACCTCGTCGCGGAGGTCGGCCGTGAGCGATGTGGTCTGGTTGAGCATCCACGTGGTGGACGTGTTCTGGGCCACCCTGGTGGCCGTCTCCCAGGTCTCACGCACGTTGCGGTCGATGTCCTTCACGAACTGCACCAGCAGGAAGAGGAGCAGGATGACGGCGGAGATGACCACCGCCCCCAGGCCCAGCGTGATCGACCAGAAGGTCAGATGCTCGGATGCGAGCCCAAACATGTTCGTCAGCCTCCCAGTACCTGGCGTGCCGTCTGGGCACTCTTGATGATGGACCGGACGCCGGTGTTGATCTTGTCGACGTCCCACAGCGGCAGCGTGTTGATACGGGCCTCGTCGAGCGCCGCAGTGATCTGAAGTGCCTGGACGCCGATGCGTCGGGCCAGGGCAAGGATGATGCCCACGAGAATGACGACGATCGTGATCACGACCGCAGCGATGACGTAGCCCACGTACCAACCTGTGAGCGAGACAGCACCTTCCATTGGTCCCCTTCCGCTTCCCTTGGTAACTGCGCTCACCATAGACTTCGCGCAGATAGCTGGTCAACGGTCGGGTACATTCGAAGGCGGCCCGCCTTCGATGCGAAAGGCACGTTCCGCCACTTGGCCCCGAACCCTGAGAACAACGAGCCCGTCCCCACGCTCGGTGCAGATGAGCCGGAAGCCCCGGGCCCGAGCGGCCCCGTGAGCGGGGAACAGGGCCCGAGCGGCCCC
>JBPCJV010000191.1:0-4592 GCA_051004925.1 Acidimicrobiales bacterium
AAGCACGGCGCGGGTAGGCCCCGGGGCGATGCGTGTCGTCGTCACCGGAGCCACCGGGAACGTGGGTACGAGCGTGCTCGACGCTCTCCGCCCCGGCCTGATCTTCGAGCGGGAGTCGGCGGCCGACATCCGCCGGCTCTTCCTCGGCGCCCGGTTCCCCGCCCGCCTACTGAGCCCGAGGCGGATCCCGGTGGTGCCCCGCACCGCCGACCCCGTCCTCGACGTCACCCGGGCTCGCCGGGAGCTGGGCTGGTCACCCGAGTGGAGCGCGGGCGACGCCCTGCTCGACCTCCTCGGTGGGTTCGCCGACGCGGCCCACGGTCCCACGCCCGCCGTCGCCCAGGACGCGCCGCCCCTACCTCCTCGGACGCAGGCGTAATGGCACCAGCGGAGCACGAATCTCCTCCGGCTCGCGACCCGCGGCTCGCCTCGTTCGCCGCTCTCGTGACCAGAGCCGAGCGAGCCGCCCGGGCAACGGCCCGGCTGGCCACCGTTGCCGCCGTGGCCGGTGGCGTCGCCGGCGTCCTCCTGTGGGCGTCCACGGCGGGCCACCGCATCGACGACGACGGGCGGGGCGCCCTCGTCTCCCTTCTGGTGCTGGCCCTGTGCCTGGCGCCGGCGGGGTGGCTGCTGAACGTGCGGTTCTCGCTGCTCGCTCTGCTCGACCTCCCTGCCACGGTGGCCGGCGTGGCGGTTCGTCGAGGCACCCCGGTGCTGCCCGGGCCCCGGGGGGCCGGCGGCAACGGGCGCCCAGCCTGAGCGGATAGCCGGCGCTTTGACCGGGCTCCGCTCTCTGCGGCGGGCGGTCGGCGACTACGGCGACGTTGTGGGGTCCTGGGCCACGGTGGCCCAACTGGTCGCCCCCACCTTCTGGGCGCTGACCGCGCTCGCCCTGCTCGCCGTACCCGTCGTGGTGGCCCTGGCGGTGCTGGCCGGTCTGGCGAAGGCTCTCGCCTGACCGGCGCCTCTCAGTTCCTCAGTTCCTCAGACCGCGGAGCGGCGGTGGGTGACGGCGTTGTAGATCAACAGCACGATGACGGCGCTGATCACCGATCCGATGATCCCTACCGGGCCGAGACCACGGTCCTCGCCGTCGGAGCGGAACAGCACGTCGGCCAAAAAGCCTCCGACGAACGATCCGACGATGCCCAACACGATGGTGGCGCCGATGCCCATCGGGTCGCGCCCCGGTACCAGCAGCCGGGCCAGTGCCCCGGCAATGAGGCCCACCACGATGAGGGCCAGGATGAATCCGATCATGTTTCCTCCTAGGGAACGGAATGGTGGATCGAGGGTGCCCCCCCACCACGAGGGCCAAACGCCCAGCCGACGACAGCCCGAGCCCCGGGGCTCGGGCTGTCCGGCCTGGTGACGTACCTGTCGGTATCCTCTACCGAGGTGACGGCCCGAGCGAAAACGAGGACTGACGTCCTGTCGTCGGGACGGGAGCGAGTCCGCACCGGCCCCTGGCGGGGGGACGGAGGGGTGGCCTACCTCGCCCCGATCTCCGACGCCCCGCCGCCGTCGGCCCGCTTCATCCAGAGCTGCCTGGGCGAGCTGTCGGCCCGGGGGTACACGAGTGTGATCACCGCCGCCCTCTCCGCATCGGAGCGCCAGCCCTTCTACGTCGCCGGGTTCCAGGACCAGGAACGGCTCCGCCTGCTCCTCCACGACCTCGAGCAGGTGGCCCGGCCGCCGAAGGGGGTTCTGCGCAAGGCCCGCCGGGCCGACCAGGCGCGGGTCCTCGACGTCGACGCCGCCACCTTCTCGCCGTTCTGGCGCCTCGACGAGTGGGGCCTCGACCAGGCGGTGGCGGCGACGCCCGCCGCCCGGTTCCGTGTCGCCTGCGTCGAGGGCCGGGTGGCCGGCTACGCCATCACCGGTCGGGCCGCCACCGACGGGTACCTGCAACGCCTCGCCGTCGATCCCCTCCACCAGCGGCGCGGCCTCGGACGCGCCCTTGCCCTCGACGGGCTCCACTGGCTGCGCCGCAAGGGCTGCGCGCGTGCCGTGGTGAACACCCAGGTCGCCAACGGCGCCGCGTTCTCGCTCTACCTCGGGGTCGGTTTCCGGAGCCAGGCCTGCGACCTCGTCGTCCTGCGCCGGGAACTGGGTTGACCCCTCGCCCGTCCGCGGCCGCAGGCGAGCGGCCGCGTCCCATTAGGCTCGTTCTCGCCGTGCTGGCGCTCGGGGCGCTGCTCCTGGGCCCGAGCGGGATGATCGGCCCGGTGGCCCGGTCGGCCGCGGCCGCACCGCCCCCGAACGGGTCGCTGAACCTCGTGTACCAGACACCGTCGGTGGGCGCCTCGGGCGACTTCACGATGCGATTGCGCGTCGAGCGTCCCCCGGCCCCCTCGGATCCAGAGGTGGCCATCACCGTCTACCCCACGGTGGCCACCCGTTCGGAGTTCGCCCTCACCCTCGCCGACCGGATCGAGCGGGACCCCCTTCTCCCGGTGCAGACGTTCCCGCTGTCGTCCACCTCGCCCGACGCCGCCGGCGAGATGACAATCGTGCTGCGCTTCGCCGACCGCCTGTCCCTCGGCAGGACCGAGGGCGTCTTCCCCATGCGGGTCGACCTCCGCGAACGGGCCAGGCCGTCAAGCCGTTCGGGCACGGAGCCGCCGGGCCGGTCGGGCACCGAGCCGGGGCGCGTGCTGCAACGCTTCGTCACCCACGTCGTCTATGTCCCCGTGCAGCCCACCGGGGCCAAGCTGGGGGTCGCCCTCGTGCTCCCGGTGCACGCTCCCCCGGGCCTGCCCGCCGACGGGCCCCGCCAGCGCCAGGACCTCGACCACCTGGCGGCGGTCCCAGCCGGCCTCGACGCCCTCCGCGGCACCCCGGTGGCGCTGGCCCCGACGCCCGAGACGCTCACCACCCTGGCCTCCGACACCGACGACAAGGCCGTGGCCGTGGTCAAGGCGCTGCAGCAGCGGGCCCCGGCCACGACCGTGCTGTCCGGCACCTACGTGCCCACCGATCTGCCCGCGCTGCTGGCGGCCAAGCTCGACGTCGATGCCGCGACCCAGGTCACAAGGGGGACGAACGCGGCAGCCGACGCCCTGCGCGTGCGGCCCGATCCCCGGACCTGGTGGGGCCCCGGCCCCCTCGACGAGGCCGCGCTCGCCCTGCTCGGCGGGCGCGGGGTCGAACGGGTGGTGGTCGGCGAAGCCGACCTCATACCCGTCACCAGCCAGAGGCTCACACTCACGCAGCCGTTCATGCTCTCCGCTGGGACACGGAAGGTGCCTGCGCTCGCGGCCGACGCCGGGCTGGCGGCCTACTTCGACAGTCGCACTCCCCCCGTCCTGGGCGCCAACCACCTCCTCGCCGATCTGGCGGTGATCTACCTCGACCGGCCCGGCGACGACGGGCGCGGGGTCGTCGCCATGGCCCCGCCGACGTGGCGCGTCGACCGGCAGTTCCTCGAGACCGCAGCCTCCGGGTGGAACCAGAACCCGATGGTGGAGCCCAAGTCCCTCGATGCGCTGTTCGGGGCCATGGCCGCGCCCACCGACGACGACGGCGGGCCACCGGTGCGTACGGCGGCAACCCCCCCGGCCGGCGGCCTCAGCCAACTGGCGCCCGAACTGCGGGACGCCCGTCGCCGGCTCGACGCCCTGGCCACGGTGCTCGGCCCGGGATCCGCCGACCACGCCATCCTCGATGAGCGCCTGCTTCTGGCCGAGTCGAGCGACCTGGGGTCCAACGGCCGGCGCCAGGAGTACGTCGACGCCGTGTTGAGCGGCATCGACGACCAGCGCGAGGACATCCGCATGCCGGGTGGTCGGTCGATCACCCTCACGGCCCGGGCCGCGGAGATCCCGGTGACGTTCCAGAACCTCACCGGGGCACCGGCCAAGGTGGTGGTGAGGATGCAGAGCGACAAGCTCGACTTCCCCCAGGGCAACGTCCAGATGCTCGACCTGACCAGGCGGAACACCACCGAGCGCTTCTCGGTGGTTTCGCGCACGTCGGGCGCATTCCCCCTGCGCATCACCCTGGAGTCGCCCGACGGAAACCTGGTAATTGGCCAGGCCCGGATGACCGTGCGCTCGGCGGCGGCCTCGAGCATCAGCCTGATCGTGTCGATCGGCGCGGCCGTCTTCCTGGCGATCTGGTGGGGTCGTCACGCCCTGCGGGGCCGACGAGCGCGGCGACTGGTGCCCACGTGAGACGCTCTGTGGACCTATGACCATCTCCGTCGTCACCGACAGCGGTTCCGACCTGCCCGCCGAGCTCGCCGCGTCCGCGGGAGTACGCGTGGTGCCGCTTTCCGTCCGCTTCGGCGACGACGAGCGCGTCGACCTCACTCCCTCGGAGTTCTGGGCCCGGTGCGCAGCCTCGCCCGCGCTACCCGAGACCTCCGCCCCCTCGCCGGGTGCCTTCGAGGCCGCCTTCCGCGACGCGGCCGAGGGCGGCGCCGAGGGTGTCGTGTGCGTGTCGCGGTCGTCGAAGCTATCGGCCACCATCGAGGCGGCGCGGGCGGCGGCGGCCGCGCTCGAGGACGTGGTGCCGGTTCGGGTGGTCGACTCCCGCTCGGTCACCATGGGGTTGGGGATGATCGTGCTGGCCACGGCGCGGGCGGGGGC
>JBPCJV010000192.1:0-3112 GCA_051004925.1 Acidimicrobiales bacterium
CCACGCCCGTGCCCGAGTTGTCGTCGCGGTTGCCGAACACCATGGCCTGCACGTTGACCGCGGTTCCGAGCTCGTGGGGAATACGCTCCCGCACCCGGTAGGCCAGGGCCCGGGGGCCGTTCCACGACCGGAACACGGCTTCGATGGCGCCCCGCAACTGGTCGGTGGGCTCCTGGGGGAAGGGCTCGCCGGTGTGCTTCTGGACGACCTCCTTGAAGTCGTCGACCAAGGCGGCCAGCACGTCGGCGGGGATCTCGGCGTCACTCTCGGTGCCCGCCGTGGCCCTGGCCGCCTCGAAGCGCTCGTCGAACTCCTCGCCGGGCACGTCGAGCACGATGCGGCCGTACATCTGCACGAGGCGGCGGTAACTGTCGTAGGCGAAGCGCTCGTCGCTGGTCTGGGCGGCCAGGCCCTTCACCGACTCGTCGTTGAGGCCCAGGTTGAGGACGGTGTCCATCATGCCGGGCATGGAGAACTTGGCTCCCGACCGCACGCTCACGAGCAGCGGGTCGGCGGCGTCGCCCAGGCGCCGGCCCATGTCCTTCTCCAGGCCGTCGAGCTGGGCGGCCACCTCCTCGGACAGGCCCTGCGGCCAGCCGCCGTGCATGTAGGTCCGGCACGCGTCGGTGGTGATGGTGAAGCCCGGAGGCACCGGCAGCTCCAGCACCGACGTCATCTCCGCCAGGTTCGCCCCCTTGCCCCCGAGCAGGTCCTTCAGGCTCATCGGGGGCTGCTGGTGGCGGTGGTCGAAGGCAAAGACGTAGGTCACGCGGGGATCTCCTGGGCCGGGAACGGTCGCCGACGAGACTACCGGGCTACCTCGTCGCCGCCTCCAAGCGATCTGCGGTCGGCCCGTCGTCGGCCAGGATCAGGTCGACCTGCGTCCCCTGCCGGATGATGCGCCCGGACCCCTCCGGCCCGGAGAAGCGGCCGTCCGCGGGTGCCCGCCCCCCCGACCACTCCGGAGCCCACTCCGTGAGGGCGGCAGCCAGTTCAATGGCCTCGGCCTCGGTGTCGGCCTGCCACCGGTCGACCAGGCCGAGGCTGTTCCCGCACCGCACGGTCTCGAACACGTCGCCGTTCCACCCGTCGGCCCCGGCGGAGGCCGCATCACGGTCGAGCTCGGCGTCGAGCATCTCCGTCATCTTGAACTCGCCCAGCGTCCCCCGGCGGCGGCGCTCACAGCCCGTGGCCTCAGCCACCTCGACGAGGGAGGGCGGGCTCCAGCCTTCGCCGGCGGCGTAGCGCTCGGGGTGGAGGATCTGCTCGGTGGAGGTCGGCGGCTTCCCCAGGGCGGCGTCGACCCCGGCGTTGGGACCTTGGTTCGCCGCCGCCGCGGCCTGGGTCTGGGCGAACTCGAGACCGGTCGTGTATGGGAAGTAGAGGTAGTTGAGCAGGAACGACGGGGTGTTCTCCAGCGTGGCGATGGCCTCCTCGGAGACGCCTCCCACCCCGAGGGCCACGGCCAGTTGGTCCTCGGCGCTGAGGTACTTCGTGGCGTACCGGTCCTCCAGGAGCTTGGCGTCGCCCTCGATGACGGCGATGTAGCCGTCGAGCTCCTCCTCGCGGTCGGCGACCTCGAGGGCGTCGGTCGCCGTGCCGAAATCGAACCACTGGTCGGTGAGGGCGTGGTCCAGCTCGTGGGCCAGGGTGAGCCTGGTGGAGGCGTCGATCTCGCCACGCTCGGTGCCGGGGTTGCCGACGACCAGCTCCTTGGTCTTGGGGTCGTAGTACCCCTGCACCAGGCCCGAGAACAGGTCGTCCAGCGTCTTCACGTAGTCGAGGTCGGCGGGGATCAGATGCAGGATCTTGAAGGTGTCGCCGTCACCCGCTTCGCGCTCGGGCCGCCGGTCCCGCTCGATGGCGGCGCGTACCCGGCGGGCCAGCTCGTCGCTCGACACCACGTCGACGACCAGCGGCGACTTCCAGGCCAGCCCCCGCAGCTCCGACACCTGTTGCTTGGCCTCGGTGATGTATGCGGGCTCCGAAGGAGTCGCCCCGGTGGTGGGCGTCGTCGTCGGCTCGGGGGCGAGGGTGGTGGGTGCGGCGGCCGTCGGCTTGGTGGTGGTCGTGGACGAGCCCGAGCGCCGGACGGCGGCGACGACGCCGGTGACCAGGACCATCAGGGCCACGACTCCGACGAGCAGCAGTCGGGAACGGGAGCGGCCGGTGGTGGGCGTGGCGGTCAAGGATCCTCCGAGGCAACGGTACCTGGCATCAGCATTTCGTTCTGGTCGGGTTTCGGAGCCCCCTGGGGCCGCGAAACCCGACCAGAACGGGGTTCAGCCCTCCAGGCGGGCGCGGATGTGAGCGACGAGGTCGCCGATCGGTACCCTTTCCTGTTCCAGGGTGTCACGATCGCGGACGGTGACGGCCCGGTCGTCGAGGCTCTCGAAGTCGACGGTGACACAGAACGGCGTGCCCGCCTCGTCCTGGCGGCGGTAGCGCTTGCCAATCGACTGGGTCTCGTCGTAGTCGCACATGAAATGCGGTTGGAGGAGTTTCAGCACCTGGCGGGCGGTGGGCACCAGGGTGTCCTTCTTCGACAGCGGCAACACGGCGACCTTGTACGGGGCCAGGCGGCGGTGCAGGCGGAGCACGATGCGCTCCTCCCCGCCGGCGTCGTCGGTGTCGTAGGCCGCCAGCAGGAACGCCATCATCGACCGGCCCACGCCCGCGGCAGGCTCGATCACGTGGGGCACGTAGCGCTCGCCCGACGCCTGGTCGAAATACTCGAGCTTCTGGCCCGAGAAGGTGGCGTGCTGCGTGAGGTCGTAGTCGGTGCGGTTGGCGATGCCCTCCAGCTCGCCCCAGCCCCACGGATAGGAGAACTCCACGTCGGCGGTGGCGGTCGAGTAGTGCGACAGCTCCTCGGCGTCGTGGGGACGCAGCCGGAGCTGGTCGGCGGGGATCCCGAGGTCGGTGTACCAGTGCAGGCGCTCGTGGCACCAGTACTCGAACCATTTCGCTCCCTGGTCGGGCGGCACGAAGAACTCCATCTCCATCTGCTCGAACTCGCGGGTGCGGAAGATGAAGTTGCCGGGGGTGATCTCGTTGCGGAACGACTTGCCCTGCTGGGCGATGCCGAACGGCGGCTTCTTGCGGCTGGTCT
>JBPCJV010000193.1:0-18200 GCA_051004925.1 Acidimicrobiales bacterium
TGGTGACCTTGTGGACGGGGTCGGCGAACTCCATGACGTACGCCAGCACGGCGTGGCCGCCCTCGTGGTAGGCGATGATCTCCTTCTCCTCGTCGGAGATGGCCATGGAGTCGCGGCGCTGGCCCATCAGCACCCGGTCGCGGGCCGACTCGAAGTCGGTCATGTGGATCCGGTCCTCGCCCCGGCGCACCGCGAACAGGGCGGCCTCGTTCACCAGGTTGGCCAGGTCGGCACCGCTCATGCCGGGCGTGCCGCGGGCGACGACCGACAGGTCGACGTCGTCGGCCAGCTTCTTGTCCTTGCTGTGCACCTCGAGGATGGGCAGGCGCTCGTCGAGGTCGGGCAGGGGCACGACGATCTGGCGGTCGAAGCGGCCGGGACGCAGGAGGGCGGGATCGAGGATGTCGGGACGGTTGGTGGCCGCCATCATCACCACGCCCTCGGTGGTCTCGAAGCCGTCCATCTCCGACAGCATCTGGTTGAGCGTCTGCTCCCGCTCGTCGTGGCCGCCGCCCAGCCCGGCACCCCGCTTGCGCCCGATGGAGTCGAGCTCGTCGACGAAGATGATGCACGGCGCCTGCTTGCGGGCCGTCTGGAACAGGTCGCGCACCCGGGCCGCGCCCACGCCCACGAACATCTCCATGAAGTCGGAGCCGGTGATCGACATGAAGGGCACCCCGGCCTCGCCGGCAACGGCCCGGGCGATGAGGGTCTTGCCCGTGCCGGGCGGGCCGACCAGGAGGACGCCCTTGGGGATGCGGGCCCCGATGTCGCGGAACTTCTGCGACGACTTGAGGAAGTCGACGACCTCGGAGATCTCCTGCTTCACGCCCACGTACCCGGCCACGTCGGCGAACGTGGTCTTGGGCTTCTCGGTGGAGTACACCTTGGCCTTCGAGCGGCCGATGGACATGATCCCGGCCATCTGGCCCTGGGCTCGGCGGCTCATCCACATCCAGAAGCCGATGAGCAGGGCGATGGGCAGGGCGTAGATGAGGATCGTGCCCAAGATGTTGGAGCTGGGCCGGTGGAAGTCGACCTTCACCGCCTTCTCGCGGAACAGGTTGAGATCCTCGTCGGGGATCTGCGCGGGGCCCGTGGTGGCGAACGACTTGCCGTCGATGGTCTTGCCGGTGATGTGCGACGACTCGTTGTCGATGTCGATCTGGGCGACCTGGCCCTTGCTCACCTGGTCGCGGAAGGCGCTGTAGTCGATGACGTTGGCCTTCGACTTGGTCAGCGACGGCGCCACGATCAGTGCCACCAGGGCGAGGGCGATCAGCCCCCACACGAGGGGGCGGGACCAGCTGGGACGGCCGGGCAGGTTGGGCATGCCGGGAGGGCCGGGGCGGTCCCGGCGCGCGTCTCGATTCGGCGGAGGGGCCTCGGGGGTCACGATGCAATGGTAGGCCGAGACAGGGGCCTATCGGGGCTCGGTCCGATGCGGGACGGCGACGATCCGCCATGCACGACCGCTCGGTGGCTAGCGTCGGAGAGATGGACCGCCCACGCCTCTGCAACCGGCCGGCGTGCGGGACGGCGGCAGCAGCCTCCCTCACCTTCCAGTACGTCAACCGCCGCGTCTGGCTCGACAACCTGTACGCCGACCCCGACCCGTCGATGATCGACCTGTGCGCGTTCCACGCCGACCGGGTGAGCGTGCCTGTGGGCTGGTCCGGGGAGGACCGCCGCTCGGTGAAGCCGGAGATCAGCGAAAGCCTGGCCGGCTGATCAGGTCGTCGCCGGCGGTGAAGGGCGGGCACACATGGCGGCGGTGATCAGCCTCCGCGGCCTGGCCAAGCGGTTCGGTCCCGTCGTGGCCGTCGACGACCTGAGCTTCGAGGTCGAGGCCGGCACCGTCACCGGCTTCCTCGGCCCCAACGGGGCGGGCAAGACGACCACGCTCCGGGCCCTGCTCGGCCTGGTCACCCCCACGGCCGGGTCGGCCACGGTCTTCGGTCAGCCCTACCGCGAGCTGGCCGACCCGAGCCGGCGCATCGGTGCCGCCCTCGAGGCATCAGGGTTCCACCCGGGCCGAAAGGCCATCGACCACCTCAGGGTCACCGCGCTCGCCGCCGGCATCCCCCTGGCCCGGGCCGAGGCGGCCCTGGCCGACGTCGGCATGGACACTGCAGCCGATCGCCGGGTGGGCGGGTTCTCCCTCGGCATGCGCCAGCGCCTGGCCCTGGCCGTGGCCCTGCTCGGTGAGCCCGAGGTGCTCATCCTCGACGAGCCCGGCAATGGCCTCGACCCGGAGGGCATCCACTGGCTACGCGGGTTCCTGCGGTCGCACGCCGACCGCGGGGGCACGGTGCTGGTCTCCAGCCACGTGCTCTCGGAGGTGGCCCAGACCGTCGACCACGTCGTGATCATCGCCGGCGGCCGCCTGGCGGCGTCGTCGACGTTGGCCGAGCTGGTGGGCCGGACCTCCGGCGGCACCGTCCGCATACGTTCGGAGGAGGCTGATGCCCTGCGCGACGCCCTCGTCGCCCGCGGGGCCACGGTGTTCACGGCCGAGGATGACCTGATCACGGTCTCGGGCGCCACGGCCCGGGAGGTGGGCCGCATGGTGGCCGGCACCGGCGTCCCCGTGTTCGAGATGACCACCGACGAGTCCAACCTCGAGGAGATCTTCCTCGACCTGACGACCCGGGCGGAGGCGGGATGAGGCCACTGGTCGCCGCCGAGGTGCTCAAGCTGCGCACCACGCGGGTCTTCTACAGCCTCTGCGCGGCGACGGCCACCCTCGGCGTGCTCGGGGTGGTCGGGGGGATCCTCACCGCCGGGCGGTCGGGCTCGCCTGCGCTGGAGACCGACGAGGGCCTGCGCAACGTCTTCGGTGGAGGGGGGACCGGGGCGCTCTTCGCGCTGGTCCTCGGCATCCTCGCCGTCACCGGCGAGATCCGGCATGGCACGATCACCCAGACCCTCCTGGTCACGCCCCGCCGCTCCCGCCTGATGGCGGCCAAGCTCGCAGCCATGGCCATCGGCGGCGCGGCGATCGGCGCGCTGGCCTCGTTGGTGACCCTGGCCGTGGCCTGGCCCTGGCTGGCCATCAAGGGAATCGACGTGTCGGTGTTCAGCGCCGACGTCGGCCTGGTCATGGTGGCCGGCATCGTCGGCACGGTGTTCTTCGGGATCATCGGCGTGGGTTTCGGTGCGGTCGTCCGCAACCAGGTGCCGGCCATCGTGGGCGCCCTCATCTGGCAGTTCGTGCTCGAGGCCATCCTCGTCGGCCTGCTCCCGTCGGTGGGCAAGTGGCTCCCCGGCGGCGCGGCGCGCGGGCTGGCCGGCGAGACGCTCCAGGACGGCGACCTCCTGCCGGTGTGGGCCGCGGCCGTGGTGCTGACGGCCTACGCGCTGGCATTTGCCGCCGCCGGGTCCCGGCTCCTGGCCCGCCGCGACATCACCTGACACTCGGGGGGCTCCGAGGGCGGAGGCTCCCGAGGGTTACCCTTCGGCGCCGTGGAGCCCCCGCTGAGACAGCCCACCCCCCGCTGGGGCCTGGGCGACGCCGCGCTGGGCATGGTGGTGGGGCTCATGCTGTCGGCGGGCGCGGCCAGTGCGTGGCTGGGGGCCTCCGGCGGCGAGGAGCTGTCCCTGGGCGGGCGGGCGATCAGCCAGATCGGCCTGTGGACGGGACTGGTGGGCGCCGCCGTCTGGGCGTCCCGCCGCAAGGGGTCGGGCCGCCTGGCCGAGGACTTCGGCCTGCGCATGCGCGGCGTCGACGTGGTCATCGGCCTGGTCCTGGGTGTCGCCTGCCAGCTCGGGCTGGTGAACCTCATCGCCTTCCTCCTGTCGCCGCTCATCGGCCACCCCGACGTGGCGGGGCCGGTGACCGACCTCGTGCGCGATACCAAGGGGCCGAAGCTGGTGGGGGTGGTCCTGTTCACCGTGGTGGGGGCACCCGTCGTGGAGGAGCTGTTCTTCCGGGGCCTGCTCCTGCGCTCGCTCCAGCGCCGGCTGCCCAACGTGGTGGCCATCCCCGTGTCCGCCCTGCTGTTCGGGGCGTCGCACCTTCAGCCCCTCAGCCCCGAGGGCCTCCTCCTGGTCGTCACCAGCCTGGTCGCCTTCGGTGCCGTCCTCGCCTACATCACGGTGCGCACCGGTCGCCTGGGCCCGGCCATCTGGACCCATGCCGTCTTCAACGCCTACACGATGGTCGCGCTCCTCACGGAGTGACTACCGGGCCCGAAAAGAAATCCCTCAAGTCGTGGGGCCGACGCGCCGATACGAACAACAGCCTGGGAGGGCTGGGAAGGGGAGTGGACGATGAGATGCCCCACGTGTCGCGTGGCGGACGTAAGCGAGATCCGATTGAACCTCCGCAACCGTGAGGTGACACTGCACGCCTGCGTGCGCTGCGAGACCCGGTGGTGGGATCAGGAGGGGAAACCGGTGGCCCTCGATTACGTCCTCGAGCTCGCCAGCCCGGTGGTTGCTGCAACCGCCTGACAGTCGCACCCCCCCCAAGGGGTGCAAACATGGCCGGCATGCAAGTCATGGCGAGGACGCGGACGCGGTTGAGCGATGTCTCGGTGGCATCGTGGATCACGCTCGGCGTGGTGGTCGCCGCGGTGGTGTTCACCCTCATGCAGCTCCAGCCGTCGCTGCTCGTGAAGAACACCACGCCGGCCGGCGGCGACACCGGGGCCCACGTGTGGGGCCCGGACTTCCTCAAGAACCACCTCCTCACCAAGGGCCGCATCACCGGCTGGGCCCCGTCCTGGTACGCCGGGTTCCCCGCCTACGTCTTCTACTTCCCGCTGCCCGCCCTGCTCATCGCCTTCCTGAGCTTCGTGCTGCCCTACGGGGTCGCCTTCAAGCTCATCACCGTCTCGGGCATCCTCACCCTGCCGATCGCCGCATGGGCCTTCGGACGGTTGTCCGGGATGCGCTTCCCGGGGCCCGCCATGCTGGCCGTGGCCGCCGTCCCGTTCCTGTTCTACTCGGGGTTCAGCTCGGGCGGCGGTTCGTGGAGCTACACCATCTACGGCGGCAACATCGCGTCCACGCTCGCCGGCGAGTTCTCCTTCTCGGTCAGCCTGTCCTTCGCCCTGGTGTTCCTCGGCATGCTGGCCCGCAGCCTCGACACCGGTCGCTGCCGGGCCCTGACCGCCGTTCTGCTCGCCTGCACCGGCCTCAGCCACGTGCTGCCCACCATCTTCGCGGTGTGCGGCGCCCTCGTGCTCCTCGCTCTGCGACCCAATGTCGCCCGGGCCAAGCTCACCGCAACCGTCCTCGGCATCGGGGCCATGCTGGCGGCGTTCTGGAGTCTGCCCTTCCTGCTCCGCCTGCCGTACACCAACAACATGGGCTGGGAGAAGCTGACCACCTACCAGGAGAACCTGGTCCCCGGCAACCTCCGCTGGTTGGTCCTGCTGGCCGCGGTGGGGGCGGTGCTGTCGGTCTTCAGCGGGCGGCGCACCGGTCTGTTCCTCACGGTGATGGCCGTGCTCGCCGCCGTGGTGTTCGTCGTCGCGCCCGCCGGTCGCCTCTGGAACGCCCGGGTCCTGCCCTTCTGGTACCTGTGCGTGTTCCTCCTCTGCGGTGTGGCCCTGGCCGAGCTCGCGGACCTCGTCGCCCGCGCCGGCGCGGCCGACCCCGAGCGCCCGCCGAGGCAGGTGAAGCTGGCGGCGCCGATCGTGGCGGCCGTCGCCGCCTGGATGTTCGTGGGGGCGCCCCTGGGGGTGCTGCCCAAGTGGGTCCCCCACCCCCCGAGCCCGGAGTCCGGCTTCGTACCGGCGTGGGCCAAATGGAACTTCAGCGGCTTCGAGGGCAAGACCGCCTATCCCGAGTACAAGGCCATCATCGACACCATGGCCCAGGTCGGGCGCACCAACGGGTGCGGCCGCGCCCACTGGGAGTACGACTCATCCCTCGACCGCTTCGGCACGCCGATGGCCCTGATGCTCCTCCCGTACTGGACCGACGGCTGCATCGACTCCATGGAGGGTCTGTACTTCGAGTCCTCGGCCAGCGTGCCCTACCATTTCCTGTCGGCCGACGACCTGGCCAAGGCCCCGTCCAACCCCATGCGCAGCCTGCCCTACAGCACCCTGGATGTGGATTCCGGCGTCCGCGACCTGCAGCTCCTGGGGTCGCGCTACTACCTGGCCTTCTCGCCGGAGGCCGTGGCTCAGGCCGCCGCCAACCCCGCCCTGCGCGAGGTGGCGACGACGGGGGCCTGGCACGTGTACGAGGTGGCGGGGGCGGAGCTGGTGACCCCGCTGCCCTTCAAGCCTGCCGTGCTCACCGGAGCGAATGGCAAGGAGTGGACCGACCTGTCCGTCAGCTGGTTCGACGATCCCGCTCTGCGCGACGTCCCCCTTGCCGCCTCCGGCCCCAAGGACTGGCCACGCGTCGCCGTCCGTAGCCAGGAAGGGGTCGAGAACGGCACGGAGACGGTGGTGGGCTCCGACGTGGCCTTCGACCCGGTCGTGCCCGAGCCGGTGCCGCCCACCCAGGTGCGCAACATCCGGCAGAACGACGACGGCCTGTCGTTCGACGTCGACCGCCCGGGTTCGCCCGTGCTCGTCAAGGTCTCCTACTTCCCCAATTGGAAGGTCTCGGGGGCCGACGGGCCCTGGCGGGTGACGCCGAACCTGATGGTGGTCGTGCCCACGTCGAACCACGTGGAGATGCAATACGGGTACACGCCTGTCGACATCGCCGGCTGGATCCTGACCCTCAGCGGGGTCGGTCTGGCCATCCTCGTGAAGCGACGCGGGCCCGTCGACGTCGACGGCGACTCCGGCGGCGGCGGCCCGGATACCGACCCTCCGCCCACTCCACCGGTCCCGCCCCTCGACGACCAGATCGAGACCGTCCCCGACCGTGGGCCCCCCGTGCCCGTGCGCAGTGGGCGACGGACCCGCGTGACCACGCAGGGGCGGAGCGCGTCCGTGCGCGCCACCCCGCTCGAAGGGCCGCTCGGGCCCGCCACCCCGCTCGAAGGCGGGCCGCGGGCCGGGCCATGATCCCGGCTTTGACAGCCGGGGAGTTACCGTGCTGGCGTGCATCTCGGGTATCGGGGCGACGCCAGCCCCCGCCGCCAGGACGACGCCCCCGAGCTCGAGGATCGACCTCCCGAGCCTGAACCCGCGCTGACCACGGGTCGGCGCAAGGGTCGACGCAAGGTCACTGTCTGGGCGGCACTCACCGCCGTCGTGGTTGCCGTGGCGGTCGTGGTGCGGTTCACCGCTTGGTCGCATCTGTGGCTCGACGAGACCCTGTCGGTCAACATCGCCCGTCTCCCGCTCGGCGACATCGGCGACGCGCTCCGCCACGACGGCGCCCCTCCCCTCTACTACTTCCTGCTGCACGGGTGGATGGAGGTGTTCGGTACGGGCACCATCGCCGTCCGGGCCCTGTCCGGCCTGTTCGCGGTGGCCGCCCTTCCCCTGATCTGGGTGGCCGGGCGCCGGCTGGGTGGGCGGCGGGTCGCGGTCGCCGCCCTGCTCCTGCTGGCCGTCTCGCCCTTCGCCGTCCGCTACGCCACCGAGGCCCGCATGTACTCGATGGTGACGCTCATGGCCCTGATCGGGTGGCTCGTCCTAAACGACCTGCTCGAGCGGTTCTCCTGGCCCCGCGCCGTGGTGGTGTCGGCCCTCACGGGCATGCTCCTGCTCACCCACTACTGGTCGTTCTTCCTGCTGGCCGTGACCACGGCGATCGTGGCCCGCCGGGCGGGGAGAGGGCCGAAGCGCAGCGAGGCCCGCCGCGCCCTCGTGGCCATCGCCGTCGGGTCCCTGGCCTTCCTGCCGTGGTTGCCGTCGTTCCTGTTCCAGCTCAGCCACACCGGCACACCCTGGGCCGGCGCGCCCAGCCCCCGGATCCTGTTCGACACCGTGTTCGAGTTCAGCGGGGGGTTGTGGGACCCGGGCTTCATCCTCGGTCTCCTGGCCTGGGTCCTCATCATTCTGGCCTTGTTCGGGTGCTCCGTCGACGGTCGGCACATCGAGCTCGACCTGCGTACCCGTCCCGAGACCCACCCGCTCGTCCTGGTCGGGTTCGGGTCGCTGACCCTGGCGCTGGTCGTGGGGATCGTGTCGCAGTCGGGCTACGCGGTGCGCTACGCGTCGGTGCTGTTCCCGTTCTTCGTGCTCCTCGTCGCCCTGGGCACGGCCCGGCTGGCCGATGTGCGGGTGTTCCGCGCCGTGATGGCCCTGGTCGTCGTGCTCGGGCTCACCGCCATCGCCCCCGGCGTCTTCGGTGAGCGCACCTCGGCCGCCGAGGTGGCCCGGATCCTGCGGGACCAGGCCCGCCCCGGCGACGTGGTGGCCTACTGCCCCGACCAGGTCGCACCGGCAGTGAGCCGGGTCCTCGGCGACGACACCGGCCTGGTGCAGATCCCGTTCCCCTCGGGCGGCTCCCCCGACCGGGTCGACTGGGTGGACTACGCCAATCGCAACAAGTCGGCGGCCACGGCGTCGTTCACCAGGATGCTCCTCGACCGGGCCGGGCCCGACCACGACGTCTGGTTCGTGTGGGCCCCGGACTACCTGACCTTTGGCACCAAGTGCACGGCGTTGGAGAATCGTCTCCGGGCCGCCCGCCCGAGCATGGACCGGGTGATGCGGATCTCCGGCGAGTACTTCGAGCGCCCCGGCGTCATCCGCTTCCGCCCGACATGAACCGATCGCCGGCGCCCGATCCACCGGTGCCCGATCCACCGGTGACCGATCCACCGGTGACCGATCCTCCGGTGACCGATCCACCGGTGACAGTGAGGCGAAATCCGTTGAGACGAGACTGGGGGCCGGCCCGAGCCGACCTGTTGGCCGCGCTGCCGGGATGGGTCGTGGCGCGCGTGGTGGTGCTCGGCGCCCTGGTGGTGGCCAACGTGGTGGCCGTCAAGGTCGACCGCCAGATCCCCGGGTTCTCGTCCCGCCTGCACCGCGGTCTGCTGTCGTGGGACGGCCGGTGGTACGTCGACATCGCCGAGCGGGGCTACGCGGCCCTGCCCGACGAGAGCCTGCGCTTCTTCCCGCTGTACCCCATGGCCGGTCGGGCTCTCGCGCCGGTCTTCGCCGGCCACATCGGCGCCGCCCTGCTGGTGGTGTCCAACGTGGGCGCGCTCGTGCTCGGGGCGCTGGTCCACCGTCTGTGCCTGGTGGAGACCTCCGACGAGGCACTGGCCCAACGGGCCGCCTGGCTGGTCGCCCTCGCCCCGCCGATGTTCGTGACGGTCATGGGCTACGGCGAGTCGCTGGCCCTGTCCCTCGCCGTGGCCTGCTTGTGGGCGCTGCGCACCCGGCGCTGGGGCTGGGCCGCGGCGGCCGGCCTGCTCGCCGGGCTCACCCGGCCGGTGGGCCTCCTGCTCACCCTGCCCGCCGCCATCGAGGCGGCCAAGGGCCTGCGGGCCGCGCCCGGCCGGGAGCGGGTGGCCCGGGCCGCGGCGGTGGTCGCACCCGTCGTGGGGGCCGCGTCGTTCCTCGTCTGGGTGTGGGCCCGCTTCGGCGACGCCCTCCTGCCGCTGAGCGTCCAGAACCGCAGCTACCTGCGGGGCGGGTTCGTCGACCCGGTCACCACCGTCGTGCGCTCCACCGCGTTGCTGCTCGAGGGCGACGAAGGCCTCAACGGCATGCACCTGCCCTGGGTGGTCGTGTTCGTCGTCCTCACCGTGGTCGTGTGCCGGCGATGGCCGGCGGCCTACGGCGCGTACGCGGTGGCGGCCCTCGTGCTCGCCCTGTCGGCCCGCAACCTCGGGTCCTTCGAGCGCTACGGCTTCGGCGCTTTCCCGGTGGTCCTGGCCCTGGCGTCGGTCACCGCCCGGCCCTGGGCCGAGCGATCGATCCTGACCACCTTCGCCGCCGCAATGGCCGTCTACGCCACCCTCGCCTTCCTCCTCTACTACGTGCCGTAGCCAGACCGATTGATGAATGGGCGCGACTGACCGGTACGCTCCCCAGCGTGCCCGACCTGAACTCGCAAGATCCGGACGACTACCAGATCGTCATCATCGGCGCCGGCCCCGCCGGCCTCACCGCCGCCTGGCAGCTGGCCAAGGCCGGTCACACCTCTACCGTGCTCGAAGCTGACTCCGTGGTCGGGGGCATCTCCCGCACCGCCCAGAAGGACGGCTGGAGGTTCGACATCGGCGGCCACCGGTTCTTCACCAAGGTCAAGGCCGTCGAGGAGATCTGGCACGAGATCCTCGACGACGAGGACTTCCTGACCCGGCCCCGAATGAGCCGGATCTACTACAACAACTCGTACTTCGACTACCCACTCAAGCCCATGAACGCCCTCAAGGGCCTGGGGCCGATCGAGGCCGTGCGGTGCGTGGCGTCCTACGGCTGGGCTCGCGTCCGGCCCCCCAAGGACCAGACCACCTTCGAGGGATGGACGGCCTCGCGGTTCGGCTACCGCCTCTACGGCATCTTCTTCAAGACCTACACCGAGAAGCTGTGGGGCGTCCCCGCCACCGAGATCCAGGCCGACTGGGCGGCCCAGCGCATCAAGAACCTGTCGCTGTTCAAGGCCATCACCAACGCCATCCTCCCGAAGCGCAACCAGAAGGACATAACCAGCCTCATCGAGGAGTTCGAGTATCCCAAGTACGGCCCGGGGATGATGTGGGAGCGCTGCCGGGAGCTGGTCGAGGCCAAGGGCACGACCGTGGTGATGGAGACACCCGTCACCGCCGTGCACCACGAGGGCGGCCGGGCCGTCGCGGTCTCGGCCGAGGCCAAGCCACTGGAGGGCGATCACCCCGTGGCCGTGCGCTACCCCGCCAGCCACGTGATCTCGTCGATGCCGATCAGCACCCTCATCAAGATCATGGACCCGCCCCCGCCCGACGGTGTGCTGGCCGCGGCCAACGGGCTGTCGTACCGCGACTTCCTCACCATCGCCCTGGTCGTCCCCGAGTCGGCCGGGTTCCCCGACAACTGGATCTACGTCCACTCACCCGACGTGAACCTGGGGCGCATCCAGAACTTCGGCTCGTGGTCGCCGTGGCTGGTGAAGGAAGGGCGCACCTGCCTGGGCCTCGAGTACTTCGTGTTCGAGGGCGACGAGCTCTGGAACATGGACGACGACGACCTGGTGGAGTTGGGCAAGCTAGAGCTGCAGAAGCTCGGGCTCATCGACCCGTCCAAGGTCGAGGCCGGCTACGTGGTGCGCATGCCCAAGGCGTACCCCATGTACGACGGCACCTACAAGGCCAACGTCGGGCGCATACGCGAGTGGCTGGCCGAGAACACCCCCAACGTGTATCCCGTCGGGCGCAACGGCATGCACAAGTACAACAACCAGGACCACTCCATGTACACGGCCATGCTCTCGGTGGAGAACATCTTCGGGGCCGACCACGACATCTGGACCGTCAACGTCGAGGCCGAGTACCACGAGGAGAAGGAGAAGGCCCCCAAGGAGCAGAACGAGACTGAAGCGGCTACCCCGGGGGGCTGACCGGCGGGTCGAGGTGGAACTCGCACCAGAGGGGGAAGTGGTCGGAGATCCGCCAGCTCACCGCCCTCTTGTCGAGCTCCGGGTACACGTGGGGCACGAAGTCGAAACCCCCGGCCGCACCGGTGGGCCGCAGCGTCAGCAACGGCTCGCCGTCGGGACGGTCGAACCAGGCGATCTGGTCGTAGAAGCCCCCCTTCCCCTTGGCGAAGATGGTGCGCGGGACGCCGTTGAGGGCATCGGCCGGGTGCAAGCCGGTCGACGTGAAGGCCTCGAACGCCTCGTCGCCCTTCCGGTCGATGTTGAAGTCGCCCAGGGCGATCAGGTTCTGGCCCCACGACGCGATCTCGTCGGCCCAGCCCGCGACCCATTCGGCGATGCCCCGCAGCTCGGGGATTCGGTCGCCCGGCACCCTGCCCCACAGCACGTGGAGGGTGACCAGGATGAAGGTCTGGCCCTCGGAGGCGAAGCTCACCGCGTAGGGCGTGCGGGCGAACTGGCGGACGAGGTCGCCCGCGCCCGCCACCTTGATGTCGTCGTCGCTCAGCACCAGTTCGCAGGCCAGGCCCGAGAGCCGCACCCGGCGCGTGTCGAAGACGAACGCCAGGCGCTCGTCGTTCCCGGCGTTGCCGCGGGTGGCATCGGTGAGGATGAAGCTCCAGTTGGGGCCGAGCGCGTGCATCATGTGGCGGAGGCACCGGATGTTCCCTTTCACCTCCTGAATGGCGATCACGTCGAAATGCGACACGATCTCGGTGATGAGGGCGAGTGACCGCCGGTCGCGTTGGGGGCCGCCATCGGTGGCTCCGCCCCAGCTGTCGCTCAGGTCGCCGAAGGCTCGAATGTTCCAGGTGCCGATGACCAGGTTGCGGTCCA
The DNA here is from genome assembly GCA_051004925.1 of Acidimicrobiales bacterium. Taxonomy (GTDB): domain Bacteria; phylum Actinomycetota; class Acidimicrobiia; order Acidimicrobiales; family AC-14; genus DATAQC01. Next base: position 12,292 of record JBPCJV010000193.1, read on the forward strand.
GTTGCTTGGGAGGCAGGGCGGCATCGAGGGTGCCGGCGAGGGCGGCGACCTCGGCGGCGACGGCCTTGGGCATCGGCCCCGGTTTCCTGGATCTGGTCACGGGCGTGCCGCGATCCTATGAGCCGGTGGTGAGCTGATGTGCGGGCGGGTGGTGGTGGCCACACCCCGCGACCTGCTGGCGTCGGAGCTGGGCGTCGACGAGGTCGTGGCACCCGACCTGGGTCCCCGCTGGAACGTGGCGCCCACCGCCCTGCTCTACGCCGTGGCCGGCCGCCGGTCAGAGGCCGGGGGCGCGGCGGAGGCTCGACCGGTCCGGCGCATGGGCGCCATGGTGTGGGGCCTGCTGCCGTCGTGGGCCGCCGGCCCGGACTCCGGGCCCCGCCCCATCAACGCTCGAGTGGAGAGCCTCGGCGACCGGCCCCACTTCGCCGGAGCCCTCGCTGGTCGCCGGTGCCTGGTGCCGGTGGACGGCTTCTACGAGTGGGGCGGCACCGGCACCCGGCGCCCCTTCTTCCTGGCGTCGGCCGAACATCCGCTCATGGCCCTCGCCGCCATCTGGGACCGCTGGGTGCCCGCCACCGGAGACGCCGAACCCGTGCTGTCGTGCGCGCTCGTCACCGCGCCCGCCAACGACGACGTGGCGCCGCTCCACGACCGTATGCCAGTGGTGGTGGAGCCCGAGAACCGGGACGAGTGGCTCGACCCCGCCAACCGCGACGAGGGCGCCCTGCTCGAGTTGCTGCGCTTCGGCCCTCCGGGGCGGCTCGTCAGCCGGCCGGTCAGCCGCCTGGTCAACAGCACGGCGAACGACGGCCCCGCGCTGCTCTCTGCTCCCGAGCCCGACGAGCGGGAACCGACGATGTTCTGATCAGGCGGGTTCGCGCCAGAGGGCGACGCGGAGGCGGACCAGTCCGGACACGGTGCGGGGGATCCGGCGCAGGATCGAGCTGCGCGACGGGCGCCGCTCCTCGACCGTGACCCCGATCTCGACGGCCCGCAGACCGGCGCGCTCGGCCCGGAGGACCAGCTCGGTGTCGAAGAGGTCGGTGCCGAACCGGCAGGCCCGGGCCAGGTCCACCAGGGGTTCCCGGCGCAGCACCTTCATGCCGTGGGTGTCGGACACGCCGAGCCCGAACCCGGTCCGCAGGATGAAGGCGAAGACCGACGTCACCGTGCGCCGCAGCAGGGGCCGCGTGTCGACCGCCCCGGGCCCGCGCTTGCTCGCCACCACGATGGCCGGGCCGTCGGGCGCGCTCACCACGGCCATCGCCCGGTCGAGGAACTCGAGGTCGAAGTAGTCCACGTCGAAGATGGCCACGACGTCGCCGTTGGCGGCGAGGAAGCCCTTGCGGAGGGCCCGTCCGTAGTCGGGGTCGGCCAGCGTGAGCGCCCGCATCTCGGGGTGCACGGCTTCCAGCTTCCGGGCCACCTCGGCGGTGGCGTCGGTGGAGCCGTTCTCCACCACCACGATCTCGAAGGGGACACCCCGGTCACGCAGCCCGGCCGCCACCTCGCCGATCGAGCTCTCCAACCAGTCCTCTTCATCGTGCGCGGGCATCACCACCGAAAGCAGCGTCGATCCTTCCCGGCGGACACGCGTACCGCCTCGGTGTTGTCGGGAGGTCCAGTCCCACGGCTGGTGAACGAGGGAATCGTAGGGGAGAGCGTCGCCCGCCGTCGCCCGACCCACGCGTCGAGGTGTCCATGACGGCAACTAGGGTGGACCGTCGTGGGCTCCCTCGACCGCGTCTTCAAGGCGTACGACATCCGTGGCACCGTTCCCGACCAACTCGACTCCGAAGTCGCCCGTTCGGTGGGCGCGGCCTTCGCCCGGTTCAGCAAGGCGTCCCGCATTCTTGTGGGCCGCGACATGCGCGAGTCCGGCACCGCCCTGGTGGGTGCGTTCATCGAGGGCGTGACGGCCAACGGCGCCGACGTCGTCGACCTCGGCCTGGCGTCCACCGACCTTGTCTACTTCGCGGCCGGCCATCTGGGCTCACCGGCGGCCATGTTCACCGCGTCGCACAACCCCGCCAACTACAACGGCATCAAGCTCTGCCTCGACGGCGCCAAGCCCGTGGGCCAGGACTCCGGCCTGGCCGAGATCAAGGCCATGGCCGAGACCGCCGCGCCCGCCGGCGCGACCGTGGAGCCCGGGACGGTTTCGTCGATCGACCTGCTCCCCGAGTACGTGCGCCACGTGCAGTCCTTCGTCGACACCTCGGTGCTCCGGCCTCTGAAGGTGGTGGCCGACACGGCCAACGGCATGGGCGGCCTGGTGGTGCCCCGGGCCTTCGAGGGCCTGCCGTTCGACCTGGAGGTGCTCTACCCCGAGCTCGACGGGTCGTTCCCCAACCACCCGGCCGACCCGATCCAGCCCGAGAACCTGGTCGACCTCCAGGCCCGGGTCCTCGAGACCGGCGCCGACGTGGGCCTGGCCTTCGATGGCGACGCCGACCGCGTCTTCCTCGTCGACGAGCAGGCCGTTCCCATCTCCGGCTCGGCGACCACCGCCCTGGTGGCCCAGGCCGTGCTGGCCACCAACCCCGGCGCCACGGTGATCTACAACCTCATCTGCTCCAAGGCCGTGCCCGAGGTGATCCTCGAGTCCGGCGGTGTGCCGCTGCGCAGCCGGGTGGGTCACTCGTTCATCAAGGCGGTGATGGCCGACACGGGCGCGGTGTTCGGCGGCGAGCACTCGGGCCACTACTACTTCCGCGACAACTACCGGGCCGACTCGGGCCTGATCGCCGCCATGGTGATCCTCCAGCAGCTGTCGCTCGCCCACGTGCCCCTGTCGGAGCTGCGCAAGCCCGTCGAGCGCTACGCCGGCTCGGGCGAGGTCAACGTGGAGGTCCCCAACCCGGCCGATGTCATCGACCGCGTCGCCGCGGCCTTCCCGGCCGCCACCCACGACCGCACCGACGGCCTCACCGTCGACTCCGGCGACTGGTGGTTCAACCTCCGGCCCTCCAACACCGAGCCGCTGCTGCGCATCAACGTGGAGGCGCCCACCCCCGAGGCCTGCGAGGAACACACCGCTCGTCTGGTCGAGATGGTCAAGGAAGGTGCCTGATGGCTCTCGACCCGTTGCTCCTCGAAATCTTGGCCTGTCCCGACGACAAGGGCCCGCTGTTGTACCTGGCCGACGAGGACGCCCTCTACAACCCCCGCCTGAAGCGCCGCTACGCCATCCACGACGACATCCCCGACATGATCATCGACGAAGCCGAGACGGTCGCCGACGCCGAGCACCAACGGATCCTGGCCAAAGTCGAGGCCGAAGGCATCCGCCCCACTTTCGAAGCCGGCGGTATGTCCTCATGACCAGCGTGCAGGCCCCCCTCGACACCCAGTTCATGCTCGAGGCCGTGACCTCGCTGCCCGAGCAGGTGGCCGGCGCCCTGGCCGCCGAGCGCGGCTACGACAACCTCCCCGACCGCGACGAGATCGAGCACGTGGTCGTGCTGGGCATGGGCGGCAGCGCGGTGGCGGGCGAGGTGCTCATGGCCGCGGCCGGGCCCTACCTGCCCGTGCCCGTGCTCGTCTACAAGGGCTACGACGTCCCCGCCTTCGTGGGCGAGAGCACGCTCGTGTTCGCCGTGTCGTTCTCCGGCAACACCGAGGAGACCGTCGAGGCCGTCACCGAGGCCGCCCTCCAAGGCGCCCGCATCGTGGCCGTCACCACGGGCGGCGAGCTGGAGCGGCTGGCCGAGTCGTGGGGTGTGCCGGTCGTGAAGGTGCCCGACAACATTCCCCAGCCCCGGGCCGCCATCGGTGCCCTGTCCATCCCGCCGATGCTCGTGCTCGAGGACATGGGGCTGTTCCCGGGAGCGTCGCACTGGGTGTCGGCGGCCGTCGACCAGCTCCGGATCCGCCGCGACCAGCTGGTGCGGCCCGGCGGCCTGGCCGAGGAGCTGGCCCGCCGTATCGGCCGCACCATCCCGCTGGTTCACGGGGGCGGCGGTCTCGGAGGCGTGGCCGCCCACCGCTGGAAGAATCAGATGAACGAGAACGCCAAGGTCCCTGCCTTCTCCAACGCGCAGCCCGAGGTGTGCCACAACGAGGTGGCCGGGTGGGGCCAGCACGGCGACATCACCCGCCAGCTCATCACCCTGATCGGGCTACGCCACGACTTCGAGCACCCGCAGGTGATGCACCGGTTCGAGCTGACCTACCAGCTGCTCGACGAGGTCGTCGCCGGTATCGAGGAGGTCCGGGCCGAGGGCGAGGGGGAGCTGGCCCAGCTCCTCGACCTCATCTTCGTGGGCGACTTCACCTCCGTCCGCCTCGCCATCCAGGAAGGGGTCGACCCCGGCCCCATCCCCGCCATCAACCACATCAAACAGGCACTCGCCACGTCCGCCGGAGAGCGGCGACGATCGGCAGCCTCGGCAGAAGGAGCTCCATGAGCCACGACATCACCGACCCCGCCCTCGCGGAGCTGGGCCGCCAGCGCATCGCGTGGGCCGACACCCACATGCCCGTGCTCACGAGCATCCGGGAGCGCTTCGCCAAGGAGCGCCCGCTCGAGGGCATCACCATGGGCGCCTGCCTCCACATCACCACGGAGACGGCCAACCTCCTGCGCACGCTGCAGGCGGGCGGGGCCCGCGTGGTGGCCTGCGCGTCGAACCCGCTCTCCACCCAGGACGACGTGGCCGCGTCGCTGGCCCTCGACGAGGGGATCGACACCTACGCCCGCAAGGGTGAGGACACCGACACGTACTTCCGCCACATGGACGCCGTGCTCGACGAGCACCCTCAGGTCACCATGGACGACGGCTGCGACCTGGTCTCGCGGTTGCACACCCAGCGGGGCGACCAGGTGGCCGAGGTGCTGGCCGGCACCGAGGAGACCACCACGGGAGTCATCCGCCTGCGGGCCATGGAGGCCGACGGGGCCCTGAAGTTCCCGATCGTCGCCGTGAACGACGCCGACACGAAGCACATGTTCGACAACCGCTACGGCACGGGCCAGTCAACCCTCGACGGCATCATCCGGGCCACCAACGTCCTGCTGGCCGGTCGGGTCGTGGTGGTGGCCGGGTACGGCTACTGCGGCAAGGGTGTGGCCAGCCGGGCCCGCGGCATGGGTTCGCAGGTCGTGGTATGCGAGGTCGACCCCCTGCGGGCGCTGGAGGCCGTCATGGACGGGTTCCGCGTCGAGCCCATGTCGGTCGCGGCGCGCGAGGGCGACATCTTCGTCACCGTCACCGGTGACCGCGACGTGCTGCGGGCCGAGCACTTCGAGGTGATGAAGGACGGCGCCATCCTGGCCAACTCCGGTCACTTCGACATCGAGATCGACCTCGGCGCCCTCGCCGAGCTCGCGGGCCCGGGTGGGCGGCGCGAGGTGCGGGGGTTCGTGGAGGAGTTCCTGGTGGCCGGACGCCGCCTCCTGGTGATCGCCGAGGGGCGCCTGGTGAACCTCAGCGCCGCCGAGGGTCACCCCGCCGCCGTGATGGACATGAGCTTCGCCAACCAGGCCCTGTCGGCCGAATGGGTCCTGGCCCGCCGAGGTGAGCTCGAGCCTCGCGTCTACGACGTGCCGCGCGACATCGACGCCGAGATCGCCCGCCTCAAGCTCGACACCATGGGCATCGACATCGACGTCCTCACCCCGGAGCAGGCCGAGTACCTCTCGTCGTGGACCGTGGGAACCTGATCGCCGGCGTCGTCGTGAGCATCGCCGGGCTCGCTGGTCAGTGTCGCCATGAACGTCGAGCCTAGGGGGGCCGGCGCCGGGCATCGATGTCATAGGGCCTCCGTAGCATTGGTGACGTGCTCCTGCCTGTCGTCTGCCCAGCCTGCGGGGCCCAGGGGGCGGCGCCGTGCGACCCCTGCCGGGCCAGCCTGCGCCCGGCGCCGACTCTGGCCGCTCCTGCCGGGGTCGACCGGTGCCGGGC
>JBPCJV010000194.1:0-3541 GCA_051004925.1 Acidimicrobiales bacterium
CCCATGTAGACGGTGCAGTCGAGGCCGAAGAGGGCGGCGGCGGTGGCCGTGGCCACGCCGTGCTGACAGGCGCAGGTCTCGGCGATGATGTGCTGCTTGCCAATGCGCCGGGCGAGCAGGGCCTGGCCGATCACGTTGTTGAGCTTGTGGGATCCGGTGTGGGCCAGGTCCTCACGCTTGAGGAGGAGGCGCACCCCGAGGCGCTCGGACAGCCGGCGGCACTCGGTGACGGGTGTGGGCCGTCCGCCGTAGTCGCGGAGCAGGTTCTCGTAGTCGGCGTGGAAGGCGGGGTCGGCCCAGGCCTCGGTGAAGGCCGCCTCCAGCTCCGCACACGCAGGCTCCAGCGATTCAGGCAGGTACCGCCCGCCGAACTCGCCGAAGCGGCCCCGCGGACCGGGCTCGGCCATGAGCCCGGCGGTGTCGGCGGCGGTGCCGCCGGGGTCGGCGGTCACGCCCCCGTCTCCTGCCAGTCGTAGGGCGGCCCCTCGACCGGGTCGTACTCCTCCACCTCGACGGCCCGGACGGCCGCGACGAACGCTCGCACCTTGATCGGGTCCTTGCGCCCCGGCGAGCTCTCCACCCCGCTCACCACGTCGACGCCCCAGGGGTGCACCCGGGCGATGGCCTCACCCACGTTGTCGGAGGTGAGGCCGCCGGCCAGCACCAGGCGCATCCCGTCGGGGACACCGTCGGCCAGGCTCCAGTCGAAGACCTGCCCGGAGCCGGGCGTGGGCGCGTCGATCATCACCGCGTCGACCTTGTGCTCGCGGGCGTTCACCACGGCGGGGTCGCCGGCGGGAAAGGCCTGGATCACGAACGGCACCCGCTCCCTGACCCAGCGAGCCTGCTCGGCCGACTCGTGCCCGTGCAACTGGGCGCCCCGCAGCCCGAGCCCGTTGACGATCTCCACCACGCGGGTGGGCGCCTCGTCGCGGAACACGCCCACGGTGATCACCTCGCGGGGCAGGCGCTTGACGATGTCACCGGCCCGGGTGGCGCTGATCTGGCGGGGCGAGGGGGCGAACACGAACCCGACGGCGTCGGCGCCCATGGCCACGGCCAGCAGGGCATCCTCCTCGCTGGTCGTCCCACAGATCTTCACGAACACCCCACCGACGGTACAGGGGGCGCCGGCCTAACAAGCGCAATTGGAAGTCAGCCGTCGGTCGGCGACCCCCTCACCTTCCCGACCAGCAGAAGAGGATCACCCGTTCCTCGCCGGACTCCCTGGCCATCAGGGCCTCGTCGATGACGGCACGGAGGGCGTGCGCGGTTCCCAGGGCGGGGACGGGTCCCTCCGTGCGGGCCCACTGCCCGCCCGCGGCCAGCACCCGGTCGAGCGGATGGGCGACCGCCTCCATGCGCCCGCTCCTCACCAGCCGGCAGAGAAGGGGGGCCACGCCGTGGGCGCGCAGGCCGGGGGCGAGCACCGCCGGCGGCACTGCGTCGGCACCGAGGCTGTACATCGCCAGCAGCGGCAGGAGGCCGGCGGAATCGCCGGCGACGTACCCGAACCGACCACCGGTGAGGGTGGGCCACGACGAGGGCTCCACCGCCACCAGACGTACCTCGTCGTCGGCGACGAACGGCAGGGCCGTACCGGCCAGGCTCGAACCTCCGCCGCAGTAGCCGATGACCACGTCGGGCCGGTCCTCGCCGGACCGAGCCAGCTGTTCTCGGGCTTCGAGGCCGATCACCGTCTGGTGCAACACGACATGGTTGAACAGCGAGCCTGTCGTGAACCGGGTTTCCGGCCGAGTCGCGGCATCGCGCAGGGCGTCGTCGACCGCCGTCATCTCCGACCCGACCGCCGAGGCCCCCCACATCTCGATCCTGATCCGCTCCTCCGCCGACACCGCCGGTCCGGTGTACACGGTGGCGTCGACGCCGAACCGCGCCGCGGCCGACGACAGGGCGCCCCCCCACTGCCCGGTCTCCGACCCGGTGACCACCCGCGCCGCTCCGTCGGCCTTGGCGTAGAACACCTGCGGCGCGGCGGTGGTGGGGTGGTGCGACCCCGTCGGCGACACCGACTCGTCCTTGAAGTAGATGCGGGCCGGCGTGGCCAGCGCAGCTTCCATCCGGGTGGCCCGCACGAGGGGGGTGGGCCGCCACCTCCGGAGGACGTCGAGGACCGGGCCCGGGATCTCGACCCAGGGGTCGGTGCTCAGCTCCTGAAACGAAACGGCCACCGGAAGCATGTGCACCAGGTCGTCGGGACGGGTAGGGGCCCGGGTCCCCGGGTGCAGCAGCATCGGCTCGGCCGCTGATCCCAGATGTCCGGCGGAGTTGAACCACGCCTCGGGCACCCGGTCTCTGCTCATCGGGTCACCGCCTTCGGCGGCTGCCCCGCTGAGCGGGGCACTGTGTTGCCTGATTCGCTCGCCTGCGGCTCGCTCATCGCCGCATCAGCCCTGCCATCAGGCGCCCCGGAGGGCGCGCAGGGCGACTGCGGGATCGGGTGCGGTGACCAGGGTCTCGCCCACCAGCACGGCGTCGTAGCCGCTGCCGGCCAATTCGGCCACGTCGGCGGCATTCTGCACTCCGGACTCGGCCACTGTGACCACATGCGGCGGGATGCGTGCGGCGAGGCGAGCGGCCAGAGACCTGTCGACCGTGAAGGTGCGCAGGTCGCGACGGTTGACGCCGACGAGGTCGGCACCCGCGGTCAGCGCCCGGTCGAGCTCGCCGTCGTCGTGCACCTCCACGAGGACGGCCATGGCCAGCTCCGCCGCCAACCGCCGGAACCGGCGCAGCTCGTCGTCGGAGAGGGCGGCGACGATGAGGAGCACAGCGTCGGCACCCATGATCCGGGCGTCGCACACGTCGGCCTCGGAAACGGTGAAGTCCTTGCGCAGCACAGGCAGGGCACAGGCCGACCGGGCGGCGGCGAGGTCGTCGGGCGACCCACCGAAGAACTTGGCGTCGGTGAGCACCGACAGGGCGGCGGCACCGCCTGCCTCGTAAGACGTGGCCAGTCGGGCGGGATCCAGGTCGGGCGCCAGCGCGCCCTTCGACGGCGACCGGCGCTTCACCTCGGCGATCACCGAGATGCCGTCCGGGGCGGTCAGGCAGGCGCGGAAGTCGCGGGGTCCGGGCATGGCCGCGGCCCGGGCGACGAGGTCATCGAGGGCCCGGTCGTCGGCCGCCGCGCTCCGCCGGTGGGCGGCGACGATTCCGTCGAGGACGCTGGCCATCGGCCCACCATCTCACGCGCGCCCCGACGTCTACCCGACGTCAGGTCCCGCCCGGGGCGGCTCCACTGGGGACGGTGGGGGCAGTCGTGCCGGGTGCGGCGTTGTCGGCGAACTGCGGACGCCACGTCGGCCGGAACCGCACAGTGCCGCCGTGACCACTCACGCCAGGAGTCTTCCCCGGGGCTCCCGTCGAGAATCCCCACCCGCCTCCCGGCGACCGGGCCCGGCGACCCGGCATGCGACGATTGACCCGACATGGTCAGCTCCGGTGATCCGGCAACGAGGGGCGACGTCGGCACGGTCGTCGTGGTGGAGGACGACGCCCACATCGCCGACCTGGTCGA
>JBPCJV010000195.1:0-6698 GCA_051004925.1 Acidimicrobiales bacterium
GCGCGAAGGGTACCCGTTTCCCTGCACGTACCTCAGATGCGAACATGTGTTCGTGTCCAACCGGGCCACCATCCTGCACGCCGACCTCGATGCCTTCTACGCGTCGGTCGAGCAGCGCGACGACCTACGCCTGCGGGGGCGTCCCGTGATCGTCGGGCCCGGGGTTGTGCTGGCCGCCAGCTACGAGGCCAGGGCGTACGGCGTCCGCTCCGCCGTGGGTGCGTCCCACGCCCGGCGGCTGTGCCCGGGTGCGGTCGTGGTGCCGGCCCGGATGTCGGCCTATACCGAGGCGAGCAGGGCAGTGTTCGAGGTCTTCGAACAGACCACACCGCTGGTCGAGGGGCTGTCGATCGACGAGGCCTTCCTCGACGTCGGCGGTCTGCGGCGGGTGTCGGGCACACCCACCGAGATCGCCGTGCGCCTGCGTCGCCAGGTGGCCGAGCGGGTCGGCCTGCCCATCACCGTGGGGGTGGCCAGGACCAAGTTCCTGGCCAAGGTGGCCAGCGGCGTGGCCAAGCCCGACGGCCTGCTCGTGGTACCGCCCGACGAGGAGCTGGCGTTCCTCCACCCGCTTCCGGTCTGGCGGCTCTGGGGGGTGGGCCCGGTCACGGCCGACAAGCTCCACCAGCGCGGGATCACCACCGTGGCCGACGTCGCCCGGTTGCCCGAGGGTGCACTGGTGTCGATGCTGGGTCGGGCCTCGGGCCGTCACCTGCACGCCCTCGCCCACAACCTCGATCCCCGCCCCGTACAGGTGGGACGCCGCCGGCGGTCGATCGGGGCGCAGCGCGCCCTCGGTCGTCGCCGCCGATCTCGCGACGACATCGACGCCACCGTGGTGGCCCTGGTCGACCGGGTCACCCGGCGGATGCGGTCCGCCGGACGGGTCGGCCGCACCGTCGTGCTCCGGTTGCGCTTCGACGATTTCTCCCGTGCCACCCGGTCGCACACGCTGGCGCACGCCACCGCCCACACCCACACCATCCTCGCCGCGGCGGACGACCTGCTGAAGACGGCCATGCCGATGATCGGCCGCCAGGGGCTGACCCTGATCGGCTTGGCCGTCGCTAACCTCGACGACGACGGCGCCGTCCAGCTCTCGCTGCCGTTCGACAGCCACCGCGGCGGTGCCCTCGACGTCGCCCTCGACGACGTGCGGGAGCGGTTCGGGTCGGCGGCCGTCACCCGCGCCGTGCTCCTGGGCCGCGAACCGGGAATCACGATGCCGATGCTTCCGGACTAGGGAGGGGCGAGCAAGCCGGCGGCCTCCCCTCGTCAAGTCAATGCTAGTTGCGACTCTCATCCAGCGCGGGGATGCCTCGATGCCGTCCAGCGTGAGCTGGTTGCCTTGGCCGCCCAGGCGTGGTTGCCGAGGACGGCAGGGCGAAGCAGGTCGACCAACAGTCCGCCGGCATGCACCAAATGCCCCGTTTACCGGAACCGTTCACCCGACCACTCTGCCGGAAGCCGCGCCCTCCGGTGCCGTCCGCCGTCACCGCCAGTCGCCGGGTCTTCGTTTGAGGTTCCCTGCGGCTGGCCGCCGGTGTTGAAACAGGCGGTACGAAGGGCAGACGCGGCTGCGCCCGACTTGCTCTCCCCCTTCTTCAATGACGCACTCGGACGCGGTCGCCGAGCGCCAGCTGCGGGCGAGGACGTCGAATTCCAACGGTGGTGGCAGGCCACTCCTCATGCAAGCGCTCTCCCAACCAAGCAGCGATGTGTCCGGCACACCCGGGTCACGTCAACCCGGCGAATCCGCGGCCGGAGACCCGACCGCGGAGATCCAACCGAACGAGCCTCGATAAAACCCAGGCCACGTTACGGCGGGGTCACGAGGAGTTCGATCTCGCCGATGCGCGGTTGGCCCGGGTCGATCCCTTGTTCGGCGAGGATCGGCATGAGGTGCTGGCCTATCGCCTCGAAGGTCTCCTGAGAGTCCCAAACGTCGAAGACGTGGATTCCATCGCCGACGTGGAAGCCCGCGTGGAAAGTGCGGCCTGGTGGGTTGGCCTGACCGATGGCCTCGAGCTGCTGGTGGACTACTGCAAGCTTCTCCGCTGTCATGCCCTGGACGGCGAAGTAGACGCCGAGTGCCATTGGTCCTCTCCCTGTTCGATCGCTGGTGGTGTCAACCGTCGAGGTTGTTCCCGGACGCTGTCCGTCACGGAACTCCCTCGCTGGCGTGAGGCTGATGGTCCACTCGATGGCGTCTCCTTCCCGATGGGTCAGGCGGGCGGAGGAGTGTCCGCAGGGATCACCCACGGACTGTGAGAACGTCGAAACTGGCCGAGACGGCTGCGGGTTTCCGCCGACGCGCCCGGGAGCTCGACCCGCGACTGCCGAGGTAGTGACTTCATCGACGGCCACCGCGACCGGCTCACCGCCGGTCTGGGGCCGATCATCGTCGCCGTGCACGCCGACAACTTCGACGTCTACAGGGCCCGCAAGCTGTGCCTCGCCCTCGCCCGCCAAGGCACCGTCGTCGGCCGTGACCAGGTGGCCCGGCTGATGAAGCCATCAGGCCTGGTCGGGGCGGGACGAGGGACCCGCCACCGCACCACGGTGGCCGCCGACGTCGCTGCCCGCCCGGGCGACCTGGTCAACCGCTCGTTCAGAGCCCCGGCGCCGAACCGACTCTGGGTCGCCGATCTGACGATTCAGGCCACGCCAGCCGGCTGCGCTTGACCTTGAAGTGTGCTTCAGGGTCTACGGTGAATAGTCGATGGATGTCACGTTGCAGTACTTCGCCGACTGCCCGAACTGGCGCGTAGCCGAGCGTCGGCTTCGCGAGGTCTTGGTCGGGCTCGGGCGGCCGGACCAGCCGATCCGCTATCAGCGGGTCGAGGACCCCGAGGAGGCGGAGCGAGTGAGCTTCGGCGGCTCCCCGACGATCCTGATCGATGGCGTTGACCCGTATGCCGACCCTGACGGGCCTGCGGGGTACGCGTGCCGCGTGTACGACGGTGGTGCCGCTCCCACGGTTGCGCAACTCCGACTTGCCCTCGGCGGATGACCGCTCGCCGCACCGAGGGCCGGCATGGCGCGCCGACCACGACTGGCCTGGCGGGACTGTCGCTCGCCGCCCTGGCGGTGTGCTGTGGACTCCCGGTGCTCCTGGCCGCCGGGTCTGGTGTCGCCGTTCTCGGTATCGGGCTCCGGAGCTGGGTGGTCATCGTCGCCGGGCTCGTGGCTGCGACCGCCGGATGGCTTGTCTGGCGGCGCCGGCGACGCAGGTGCGTCGCCCCGTCGGACAGGAGCTGTTGAGCAGCCGATCCCCGTTACCCGCGCCCGGGTCCGGGAGTTGGCCGCCGCTGGAGCCCACCTCGTGGAGGTGCTGCCCGCGGAAGAGTTCGACGACGAGCATCTGCCGGGAGCCATCAACCTGTCGCTGAAGCGCCCGGACCGGGAGACGGCCGAGGCCACTCTGGAGCACAACCATGCGTCGCTGCCGAACCACGTCGGCGTAGCGCGCCCTGCGCGGTCGAGGAGGCCGCCCCAACGTCGGATCAGAAGGGGAACTTACCAGCGCGGGCCCGGCGCCACGGCAACCGCCCATCGAGGCCCCAGACACGGCCGGCGGGGATGAGGACGAGGATCACGAGGGGGACGTACTCGTGGGGCTGCTCGAAGAGCCAGCGGTTCGACGAGACGTACAGCAGGGCGAGGAAGAGCTGCTGGCCCAAGGCGAGGAGGGCCGCCCCCCGGCTGGCCAGTCCGAGGACGAGAAGGAGGCCGAAGCCGAGCTCCGCCGCGGTGATGAGCCACTGGAATATGTCGAAGTTGTCCAGCAGGAAACGTACGACCGGCTTGAGGCCCGGCACGTCGGTGCCCGGACCACCGTTGGCCGGGTTCTCGAGGCCCTCGAAGCGCAGGATGAAGCGGGTCGCCTCCCGGTCGATCAGGTTGGCCTGGTAGGGACCGACGGTGATCGTCGTGATCCCCGCCAGCTTCGCCAACCCGTTGAACAACAGGATCGAGCCCACGAAGATGCGGAGCGCGGCGACGCCCTGGGCCAGGCGGCGAGCGGGCGGCAAGGCGGGAGAGGCTTGCAGGGCGCCGGGCTCGTTCGCCATCACGCTTTGATAGCACGTGGCGGACGTCGGGGGCGGAGGTGACCGACCGCCTTGGCCGCAGGCGGATTCCGATGCGGGGTGAGGGGCCGCCGTGGGAGGCTGGGGAGATGGCCCCCCGCGTGACGCTGGTCGAGGCCGATCAGTCGCCGCTTCTCGTGCGTCACCTCTTCGAGGTTGGGGACCCGGGTGTGATCGTGCGGGCGCTGGCCACCGTGCCCGAGATCGCCGAGGTGGCGGTGCCTTTCATCGGCGTCGCCCTGGGGCCGGGCTCGGTCGAGCCGAAGGCCAAGGAGACGGTGATCCTGCGCACCTCGGCTGTGCTCGGCTGCCGTTACTGCATAGACGCCCATACTGTCGTCGCCCTCGATATGGGGTTGGGAACGGAGAGGGTGTGCGCGCTGCGCGACGCCACCCCCGGTGTCCGGCCTCCGGGCATCGATGACGGCACCGCCGCCCTCGTTGCTTGGATCGACGCCGTGGCCGGCGGGCACGGGCCGGTCCCCGACGAGGTCCACGCCGCCCTGGCCGATCGCTTCGCCGACCACCAGGTGGTGGAGCTGGTGGTCACCCTGGGGGCCACCATGTTCTTGAACCGGCTGTGCACGGCGCTCGGCCTGCCCTCCTCGTCGGCCACCCTCGCCCGCCTGGCCGCGGAGGGCTTCGGGCTGTGAACGTCGGGGGCCCCGTCGCCGCCGCCGTGGCCGAGGGCCGGCTGCCGGGCCGGGTGTGGTTCTACTCGACGTACGCCTGCAACCTGGCCTGCACCTACTGCCTCACCGAGTCGGCGCCCGGCGTCGCCCGGCGAGCTCTGGCCGGCGAGCGGATGGTGGAGCTGGCCGCTCAGGCCGCCAACCTCGGCTTCACCGACCTGGGTGTGACGGGGGGGGAGCCCTTCCTCAGCCCCGAGCTCCCCACCGTACTGGCGGAGATGGCTGCGGTCCTGCCCACCGTGGTGCTCACAAACGGCACCCTGTTCAACGACGTTCGCCTGGCCACTCTGCGGCCCCTGGCTGGCCTGCCGGTACGTTTCCAGATTTCGCTCGACAGCCACGAGCCCACACCCAACGACGCCGCCCGGGGTCCCGGCAACTTCGCCAAGGTGGTGGAGGCCATACCCCGGCTGATCGACGCAGGGGTGAGCGTGCGAGTTGCGACGACGATCGACGGCACTCCCGACCCGGAAGCGATGGCTCGGCTGTGCGAGCTGCACCGTTCCCTCGGCGTCACCGACGACAACCACGTGGTGCGCCCCGTAGTGCGCCGGGGCCGGGCCCGGGTGCGGGGGGAGGGCGTCGCCGTGGGCTCCGCCGACCTCCCGGCCGAGCTCACCGTCAGCGCCGACGGGGCCTTCTGGAGCCCCTTCGGCCCAACCGTCACCGGGGGTGTGCTCGACACCGACCTGCTCCTGACCCGCACCACCGACCCGCTGCGGATCCCGGCCGAGGCTCTGCTGCGATTGGTGGATGCCCGCCCCGACGGTGCCGACGCCCGTACCGGGATCCAATGAGCGTGATCCTTCCGGCCGGTCGGCCGGGTCCGGGTGGAGCGCGATCGGCACATATTCGGCTCATGTACACCCCCGGCGACCTCGGAGAGGGGTCGGCCTACCGGTTCCGGCCTTCGCGGAAGGTTCGAGGACCTGCGTCATGCAGGGGAGAGTTCTCGTACCCGCTGGCGTGCTGCCTTTTCGACGAGTATGGACAGGTAGGCGGTGATGCGAGCGTCCTCGAAGTGTTGGGCCTCCGACGCGACGCATCGCTCAATGAGGTCGACGGGCACGGTGGCGAACTCGGCCGTCAGGGCTCCGACGACTTCCGGGAAGTGGACCTGTCTCACAATGGCGACCTCGAGTCAATCGTGTTGGTTCATCGGGTCAGGAACGGGGCGCTCCGGTGGGGACGGCGGGGCGGGACACCTCCCTCGGCAGGCCGCCGGCCGCGTGCCCGGTGACCCGGATGGTCACCACCTCGGCCACAGCGGCGGCGACGATGCGGAGAACGAGGACCGCGGGGACCCCCCATGCCGACCACACGAGCGCGGCGATGAGGGGCCCGGCCATCTCACCGGCATCCTCGCCCACGCCCAGCCACGCCATGATGCGTGCTCGACGGCGCCGGTCATGGTTGGCGGCCTCGGCCATGAGAGAGCCCCAAGCGGGACGGAAGGCGGCCTTCCCTGCGTCGTCGAGTGCCTTGCCCGCCATCACCCCCGCCAGGTTGGGCGCGACCAGGAATAGGACCGAGGACCCCACGTTGGCCACACTCCGCGCCGACAGGACGAACCGAGGGTTGCCCCGGTCGGCCAGGCGGCCCCAAACGAAGGCTAGAGCGCGACGGACCTGGAGAGAGTCGGCGGCTGGCATCTCCTCGGGAAATGCGTGACCCTTCCGAGGATGGCCCACCGCGTCCCGGAACGGGATCCCTCACCGGGACGACGTCCCCGTATTACACCGTGAGCTAGTGCCCTGGCCGCCATCCTTCGCTCGGTTGGGGGTCCACCACTCCTGACGACGGAGAGGCCACCGTTGGTGGATGAGCCAACGGGTGAAGGTCCGTCGCCTCGATGACGAGGAAGGGCGGCAACTGCAGCGGATCGTGCGGCGAGGCGGGGGCAAGGCCCAGGTCA
>JBPCJV010000196.1:0-4035 GCA_051004925.1 Acidimicrobiales bacterium
GAGCTCGGCCCCTTCGAGTTCGCCGACCGCATCCCGCTCAAGCGGGGCTATGCCGCGTCCGGGGTACGGGCCGTGCCCGGGGCGTCGGCCCGCCGGGGTGCCTTCCTCGAGCGCGGCGTGGTGCTCATGCCCAGCTACGTCAACATCGGTGCCCGGGTGGGGGCCAACACCATGGTTGACACCTGGGCGACCGTCGGATCGTGCGCGCAGGTGGGCGCCAACGTCCACCTGTCCGGTGGCGTGGGCATCGGCGGGGTGCTCGAGCCCCCCCAGGCGGCACCGGTGATGATCGGCGACGACTCCCTGATCGGCAGCCGGTGCATGATCGTGCAGGGCGCCCGGGTGGGCCGGGGGGCGGTACTGGGCGCCGGCCTCATCCTCTCCGACTCGATCCCCGTGATCGACGCCGCGACCGGTGAGGAGCTGGGTCGCGGTGTCATCCCGCCCTGGTGCGTCGCGGTCACCGCGACCCGCCCGCGGGCCTTCCCCGGCGGTGAGTTCGGCCTGCCGTGCGCGCTGGTGATCAAGCGCCTCACCGAGGGCGACCGCCACGACAAGTCGCAGCTCGAAGCCGTCCTCCGCCAGCACGCCGTGCCCGGGTGACGGACCTGCTGGCCTTCACGGCCGCGCTCGTCGACATCCCGTCGGTGAGCCACGACGAGGAAGCGGTCACCGACTACCTGGAGTCGCTGCTCGAGCCGGTGCCGTGGCTGGACGTGACCCGGTTGGGGAACACCCTGGTGGCCCGTACCGGGCTGGGCCGCGCCCAGCGGATCGTGCTCGCCGGCCACACCGACACCGTCCCGCCCAACGGCAACGCCAGCGCGCGCCTCGACGGCGACTTGTGCTGGGGCCTGGGCTCGGCCGACATGAAGGCGGGGGTGGCCGTGCTGGCCGAGCTGGCCCGCACCGTGTCGGCGCCGGCGGTGGACGTCACCTACGTGTTCTACGAGTGCGAGGAGGTGGACTCCCGGTTCAACGGCCTCGAGCGCCTGTTCGCCGAACGCCCCGACCTCGTGGCCGGCGACGCCGCGGTGCTGGCCGAGCCCACCGGGGCCAGGATCGAAGCCGGGTGCCAGGGCACCATGCGCGTCGAGGTGGGGCTCGACGGTGAGCGGGCCCACTCGGCCCGGCCCTGGCTGGGCCGCAATGCCGTACACCGCCTGGCGCCGGTGCTGGCCGCGCTCGACGGGTGGGAGGGCCGCCGGGTCACCCTCGACGGATGCGAGTTCCGCGAGGCCCTCCAGGCCGTCGTGGTGACCGGGGGCGTGGCCGCCAACGTCGTGCCCGACCGGGCCGTGCTCACCCTGAACCACCGCTTCGCCCCCGACCGGACCCCCGAGCAGGCCGAGGCGTTCGTGCGCTCGATGGTGGGCGAGGTCGACTCCTTCGAGGTGGTCGACATGGCCCCGTCGGCCCCGCCCGCCCTGGGCCACGGCCTGCTCACCGCCCTGGCCGCCGCCACGGGCGCCCCCCCGAGGGCCAAGCTGGGGTGGACCGACGCGGCCCGCTTCGCGGCCCGGGGCGTGCCCGCCACCAACTTCGGCCCCGGTGACCCCAACGTGGCCCACAGCGCGGCCGAGCGGGTGGACCGGAGCGAGCTCGACACCGTGCACCGGGTGCTGCGCGACCTGTTGGATCGCGGCGTCGGGGAGGCAGCGGCGCCCGAGGGGGGGATGTAGTGGTGCGTGCCCGCTGCGTCGCCGCCCGTACCGGCCTGCTGGCGACGCTGCTGTGTGCGGTCGTCGTCGTGGTCGCCGCCACCGCCGCGGGCGCCACCGATGACCCGCTGTACCCCCGGCAGTGGAACCTCCCCGACATCGGCGCGCCCCGGGCGTGGAACACGGCGACAGGGTCGGGCGTGATCATCGGCGTGGTCGACACGGGCGTCGACCTGGAGCATCCGGACCTGAAGGACAAGGTCGTGGCGTCGGCGAACTGCCTGGACCCGGTGCGGGGCTGCGTCGACGGGGGCGGCCAGGACGACAACGGCCACGGCACCGAGGTCAGCGGCATCGCCGCCGCGACCACCGGGAACAACAGGGGCCTGGCTGCGGTGGCCCCCGACGCCGTGCTGGTCGTGGCCAAGGCCCTCGATGCCAGCGGGGCGGGCACTGTCGACGACATCAACAACGCCATCCGGTGGGTCGTCGACCGCGGAGCCAAGGTGGTGAACCTGAGCCTCGGCGACGAGGACTTCCAGCTCACCAGCCAGGTGGGCACCCCGCTGAGCCCCGGCCTGGAGTACGCGTGGAGCCATGGGGCCGTGCCGGTGCTCGCCTCGGGCAACTACCGGGTCGACGACGCCGACCAGGGCAGTCCGAACTACGGCGACGTCAACGCCGTCGTGGTGGGCGCCACGTCCAGGGGCAACGAGGTGGCTCTGTATTCGACCTCGGTGGGCAACGCCAAGTGGGGCATGGCCGCACCCGGGGGAGAGGGCCAGGGCGGCGGCGTCGACGACAACATCATCACCACCGGGATGGGCGGCGCCTACGTGGCGGTCGCGGGCACGTCGGCGGCGGCCCCGCACGTGTCCGGCGCACTGGCGGTGTTGATGAGCATGGGCCTCGGCGCCGAGGAGGCCGTGCAGCGGCTCCTCGCCACCGCCGACACGGACGGCTCGTGCGGCGGCGGGTGCCAGGGCCGCCTCGACCTCGCCGCCGCGGTGGCCCTCGGTGGTCCTGCGCCTCCTCCGACGACGCCCCCCGCTCCCGATCAGGCCGGTGCCGACTCGCAGTCGGCCGCAGCCGTCGAGCCGACGGTGTCGGACACGGGTGCCCTGCCCGCCGGGCCTGGGAAGGACGGGCTCAACGGGGCCGTGGTGGCGGTCGCCGTCGTGCTGGTGGTGGGGATGGCCGCGGCCACCGGTGGTGTGGGCCTGAGACGCCTCAGAGCCGGCGGAGGATGGTGACGACCTTCCCGTAGACGGTGACGTCGGCGGCGTCGAGCTCGATGGGGGAGAAGGAGTCGTTGGCCGGCAGCAACGTGACCTTGGTGCCCCGCCGTGTCCACGTCTTCACGGTGGCCTCGTCGCCGGGGATGCCGGCCACCACGATGTCGCCCTTGCGGGGCTCGGCCTCCTGGCGCACCACGGCGTAGTCGCCGTCGAGGATGCCGGCGTCGATCATCGAGTCTCCCCGGACCCGGAGCATGAAGAGCTGGCCGTCGCCGCAGAAGTCGGCGGGCATGGGCAATAGCTCCTCGACGTTCTCCTGGGCGAGCACGTCGGTGCCCGCGGCCACGTCGCCCACCAACGGCACGTGGCGGGCGGGCCGCCGTTCGACCGCCGCCCCCGAGCCCGGATCGAAGCGCACCTCGATGGCCCGGGGCTTGGAGGGGTCGCGGTGCAGGTAGCCCATGCGCTGGAGGCTGGCCAGATGGGCGTGCACCGTGGACGTGGAGGTGAGACCCACCGCCTCGCCGATCTCGCGGACCGAGGGCGGATAGCCGCGCGCCCGCATGTGGGCCTCGATGACCTCGAGGATCTCGCGCTGTCTTTCGGTCAGCTGGACATCAACCATGCGCCACCTCACTGTCGGCCGCCTCGAACAGGCGTTCGCCCGATGGTAGCACCGCACAGGCTCCAGGGCAAACATCCGTTCGACTTGGGCTTGACTCGAACAACCGTTCGTGGTTCACTCGTATCCAGAACACACGTTCGCACGCTGACCGAACGTCAGACCGAACGTCAGACCGAACGTCAGACCGATACGAGGAGGCCCCGTGGTCGCCGTCACCACCGACATCCAGAACCGGCGGCGCCCCGCTGCTCGGGCCCGTCATCTGACGCCCGTCGCGCCGCCGGCGCGGGCCAACTACCGCCTCCGGCGCGCCGTGGCCGCGGTGGTCGTGCTCGGGCTCGCCGTCGCCGCATGGGCGGCGCTGGGAGTGCTGGGCGGCGCGCTGGCGACGCCGGTGGGGTCGGCGTCGGATCCGGCCGCGGCCACCGTCGTGGTCGCCCCCGGCGACACCTTCTGGAGCATCGCCTCCCGCATCCGGCCCACGGGCGACGTCCGGCCGCTGGTCGACCGC
>JBPCJV010000197.1:0-2864 GCA_051004925.1 Acidimicrobiales bacterium
GACGAACGGCAGCTCGACGGCGTCGGTGATCTGCTCGATCTGGGTGTCGAGGCCGCCCACGTCGTCGTAGGAGATGTCGGGGACCTCCTCGAGCACGAGCTCCTCCACCTCCGGCCGGGGCAGGCGCTCCAGGAGCAGCCCGGCCCGGGGGTCCATGAGGATGGTGTCTCCGGCCCGCAGCTTCTCGCCCAGGATCTGGTCGGACAGCTCGACCACGCGCTCCTCGTCGGCCCGGCCCACGATGATGGCCCGGCGGCCGTCGGACATGAGCTCTTTGAGGGTGACGATCTCGCCGGCGATCTCGCTGGCGCGGGCCAGGACCACGTTCAGCGATTCGTTGAGCACGACTTCCTGGCCCCGGCGCAGGCTCTCGGTGTCGATGGCCGGGTGCAGGGCGACGCGCATCTTGCGACCGGCCGAGAACACGTCGACAGTGCCGTCGTCGTTGGTGCCCAGGTAGGTGCCGTAGGCGGACGGGGGCTGGGTGAGCTTCTCCACCTCCTGGCGCAGCTCGCTGATGTGTTCGCGCGCCTCGCGGAGGGTGTAGGTGAGCTTCTCGTTCTGGGACGTGGCCCGGGCCATCTCGCCCTTGGTCTCAAGCAGACGCTCCTCGAGGGTGCGCACGCGCTTGGGTGCGTCCTGAAGCTTGCGGCGGAGTTGGACGACCTCTTCCTCGAGCGACTTCACCTGCTCGAGGAGGGCACCGACCTCCTGCTCGTACCCTGACAACCGGCGCTCGTACTCGGAGCTGGACGCGGGAACCACCTCCTCGGCCGCTTCGCAGCCCTCCGGAGAAACCTACACCTGTGCTCTTCGGTTCAAGGTTACCCTCGGAAAACTGGTTTTCCTGGCGATTTCCGGGTAAATTGAATCCAGACGCCGGGTCGAACCCCGGCACCCCCACGACTACGGCTCCCCGCACCAGGGGCGCCGACGAGACAGAGGCAGGCACCCGATGGCAATGAAGGTCTGGATCGACCAGGATCTGTGCACCGGCGACGGGCTCTGCGAAGAGATCGCCCCCGACGTCTTCACCCTCCTCGACGACGGGCTCGCGTACGTGCGCGACAAGGGCAAGACCTTGTCCGACCCCGGTGGAGTCGAGGGCCTGGCCGTCGTCCCGGCGGGCCAGGAGGACGGCACCATCGAGTCGGCCGAGGAGTGCCCCGGCGAATGCATCTTCATCGAAGTCGACTGACCGACCGGCGGCCGTAGGTTCTGCCGGTCGGAGGAGAGAAACCGCCGGCGTAGCCGGCTCGATGCATTCCTGTTACCAGAGGCAGTCCCCCGTGTCGACTGGCACGGCCCCGGTTGCGGCCAGGAGGGGCTTGAGCTCGCTGGTGTCCAGGGCGAAGGCCAGGTCCCTGGTCGACAGGGAGATGGCGAAGGCCACGCCCACCACCTCGCCGTCGGAGTTCACCACCGCCGACCCCGAGTCGCCCGGCCGCAGGGCCGCCGCCAGCACGAGGATGTCGCGCCGGATCAGGTGGTCGCCGTAGAGGTCGTAGCCCTGGGCCTCCTGCGTACGGCGGATCAGCGCGGGCGATACCCGGAGCGCTTCCTGACCGTCGGGATGCCCGAACACCGCGGTGGTCGACCGGGCCTCGGGCGCGGCCAGCGTGAGCGCGGGCTGCCCCAGGCCGGGGACGGACAGCAAAGCCAGGTCGCGGTCGGAGTCGTAGGCGGTGACCACGGCGGCCAGGCGGGAACCGTCGGGGCGCAGGACCGTGGTCTCGCTTTGGCCCGCGACCACGTGGGCGTTGGTGACCACCACGTCGGGGGCGACGGTGAAGCCACTCCCCTCCCGCAGGTTCCGGCAGGCCATGCCCTCGACCTTCACAGTGCTCGCGGCGACGCGGGCCTCAAGCTGGCTCGACAGCCCGGTGCTGGCCGGGGGTGGGGCGGCGGCGATCAGCGGGTCGAGGGAGGCGAAGACCTGAGGCATTCCGGCGGGGCCGAGGAGGCGGCGGAAGGCCATCGACGTGTCGGGCGGCGGGGGGAGGACGCTGTCGACGCCGCGCGCCACCAGCGACCGGTGGGCCTGACGGGCGAAGTACCCGGCCGACTGGGTCATGGCCGGGATGATGAGCAGCCAGACCAGCGCCAACATGGCGATGGGGCCGCCGATGCCGCCGGCGAGGTGATCGCGCCGGGAAAGCCGCCTCGGCAGCAGGGTCTGGCGGAAGACCCGGCCCATGTAGCGCCCCACGTACAGCCCGGCGAAGCCGGCGGAGATGAACACCACGACCTCGAGCGCGAGGCCGACGCCCGGGTTGTCGCGACCCAGCGTCCGGTCGATCGCCGGCAGCACGAGGGTGGCCGCCGCCAGGCCCTGGACCAGGAAGACCCACGTGGTGGCCCCGACGAACAGGCCGACGCGGCAGCCCCCGAGGACCGAGGTGAGCAGCAGGGCCACGATGGCCACGTCCAGGAGGTTCATGCAGGACGTTCTTCGGTGCCGAGCAGCCGCGCCGACGTGAGGAACCCGGTGTGGCCCACCATGCGGTGGTCTGGTCGCACCGACTGGCCCTCCACGTGCCACGACCGCTCGAGGACCTCGATGGTGCGGGCCAGCCCGAAGGCGCTGGCGTCGAGCGCCTGGCGAAGCTGGGCCACCTGCCCCACCGTCGGCAGGTAGGCCACGAGGATGCCGCCCGGCCGCAGGGCGGAGGTGGCGTGGCCCACCACCTGCCAGGGCTCCGGCAGGTCGAGCAGGATCCGGTCGAGCCCGGTCTCGCCGATGCCCTCGTACACGTCGCGGGACTCCACCCGGTACGGCGTGTCCGGGCCCGCCACCCCGCTCAGAGGGCCGCTCGGGCCCATAACGCCGGCCAGAGTGCCGCGCGAGCCCGCCACACAGCCGC
>JBPCJV010000198.1:0-13596 GCA_051004925.1 Acidimicrobiales bacterium
TTCTTCGCCGCGGCCATGTCGCAGCACCCGGAAGTGGCGGTCGCCATGGGAGGGGTGTTCGGCGGGGTGCTCGAGACCATGGCCGCGAGCACCCGCCCACCGGACCTGGCCCTGTTGTTCGTGAGGCCGCCCCACGTCGAGGCCATGGCCGAGGCCGCGGCCACTGTGCGCACCGCCCTCGGCCCGGGCACCCTCCTCGGCGCCACCGCCGTGTCGGTGGTCGGTGGCCCCCGCGAGGTCGAGCGAGGACCGGCGGTGTCGCTGTGGGCCGGTCATACCGGCCCGGTCACGCCCTTCCACCTCACCGTCGTCCCCACCCCCGACGGCCCCACGTTCACCGGGTGGCCCGACGACATCCCCGACGACCCGTCCGCCCTGCTCCTGCTCACCGATCCGTTCTCCTTCCCGGTCGACGCCCTCCTCGAGCGCCTGGGCCAGGACCGGCCCGGCCTCGCCGTCGTCGGCGGGCTGGCCTCCGCCGCTCGCGTGCCGGGCGGCAACCGGCTCGTCGTCGACGACCGGGTGGTCACCGAGGGAGGCGTCGGGGCCTTCCTGGGCCCGGGGATCCAGGTCTCCACGGTCGTGTCCCAGGGGTGCCGGCCCGTCGGTTCCCCGCTGGTGGTCACCCGGGCCGAGGGCAATGTGGTCTACGAGCTGGCCGGTCGCCCCGCGCTGGAGCGGCTCCAGGAGGTGGCGGCCACGCTCTCCGACGACGACCGTCGCCTCATGTCGGAGCTGGTCCAGCTGGGCCGGGTCATCGACGAGGGCAAGATGGACTTCAGCCGCGGCGACTTCCTGGTGCGCACCGTGGTGGGGGCCGACCCCGAGGTCGGTGCGCTGGCCGTGGGCGACGTGGTCGACATCGGGTCCACCACGCAGTTCCAGGTGCGTGACGCGGCATCGGCCGACGACGACCTCCGTCAGCTCGTGGCCGGCCGCAGTGCCGACGGCGCCCTCTTGTTCACCTGCAACGGTCGGGGGCGCAACCTGTTCGGCACTCCCGACCACGACGCCGCTGTGGTGTCCGACAGCCTCGACGGCGCGCCCCTCGCCGGGATGTTCTGCGCCGGCGAGCTCGGTCCCATCGGCGGGCGCAGCTTCCTCCACGGTTTCACGGCCTCGGTCGTGCTCTTCTCGTCGGCATCGCCCGGCGGCCCGACGCCCCGGCCATGACCGTCGACAACCCTCTCCACGAGCCCACCCTCGAGCGGGTGGCCCCGCCGGCGGTGCTCGTCGTGTTCGGGGCTTCGGGCGACCTCACCAGCCGCAAGCTCATGCCCGCCATCGAGCGCCTGGCCATGCGCCGCCTCCTGGCCGGGGGTTTCTCCGTGGTCGGCGTCGGGCGCACGCCGATGGCCGACGACGACTTCTTGGAGCGGATGCGCACGATGGTCGCCGAGGGCGGCGGTGGCGGCGACGAGGCCGGCCACGTGTGGGAGTCGTTCTCGGGCGGCTTCCGCTACATCGCCGGCGACTACGGCGACCCCGACACCTACGCCCGCCTGCGCAAGGTGTTCTCCGAGCTCGACCGCGAAGGGGGCGCCTCGGGCAACCGGCTCTACTACCTGGCCACCCCGCCGTCCACCTTCCCGGTCATCGTCTCCGCCCTCGGTGAGTCCGGCCTCAACCGGCCCGAGAACGACGGCGCCTTCGTCCGCATCGTCATCGAGAAGCCGTTCGGCCACGACCTGGCCAGCGCAACCGCGTTAGCCGCCACCGTCGGCGCCGTGTTCGACGAGTCGCAGGTCTACCGGATCGACCACTACCTGGGGAAGGAGACGGTGCAGAACGTCCTCGCCCTGCGGTTCGCCAACGCCATCTTCGAGCCCGTCTGGAACCGGCGCTATGTCGACCACGTGCAGATCACCGTCACCGAGTCGTTGGGGGTCGGCCACCGCGGAGGCTTCTACGAAAACGCCGGAGCCCTGCGCGACATCGTGCAGAACCACGTGATGCAGGTACTGGCCCTCACCCTCATGGAGCCCCCTGCCACCTTCGACGCCGGTGGCATCCGCGACGAGAAGGTGAAGGCCCTCCGGGCGGTCGACATCTACGAGCCGGAGCAGGTGGCCACCGAGGTGGTCCGCGCCCAGTACCGGCGGGGATGGGTGCAGGGCGCCGAGGTGCCGAGCTACCGCGAGGAGGAGGGCGTCGACCCCCACAGCGTCACCGAGACCTACGTGGCCATGCGCCTCCACATCGACAACTGGAGATGGGCCGGGGTTCCCGTGTACGTGCGCACGGGCAAGCGCCTGCCCAAGCGCATCACCGAGGTGGCCATCCAGTTCAAGGAGGTCCCCCACCTCCCCTTCGGCGGCAGCCAGACCGAGGGGCTCGGACCCGACCTGCTCGTCCTGCGCATCCAGCCCGACGCGGGAATCACCCTGCGTTTCGGGGCCAAGGTACCCGGACAGGCGTTCCAGGTGCGCTCGGTCTCGATGGACTTCTTCTACGGGGCGGCGTTCCTCGAGGAGACCCCGGAGGCCTACGAGCGGCTCCTGCTCGACGCGCTGGTGGGCGATCCCACACTGTTCATCCGGGCCGACGAGGTGGAGCAGGCGTGGCGGATCTGCGACCCGGTGCTCAAGGCGTGGACGACCGACGACGTGCCCCTCGCCCGCTACGAGGCGGGCACCTGGGGGCCGGCGGAGGCCGACCGCCTCCTGGAGGACGACGGCCGCCGGTGGAGGAAGCCATGAGCGCAGCAGGAAGGCGTTGCGACCAATGAGTGGTGCAATCACCACCATCGGGTCGTGGGAGCAGGACGACGTCACCGTCGCCGGGGTCGAGGCCGCCCTGTCGGAGCTCAGACGCAACGAGCAGCGGGCCGCGGTGCGTACCTCGGTGCTCACGCTCGTCGCCGTGGTCGACGACCAGGCCAAGGCTGATGCCGCCCTGGAGGTGGTGTACGACCTCGGTGCCCGTCACCCGTCGCGCACCATCGTGCTGGTCGTGGGCGACGACGACGAGGGCGGCAGCGGCCTGGACGCCTGTGCGTCGGTCCACGTGGTGGAGCGCCAGGGGACGGCCATCTGCTACGAGGACATCGTGTTGGGGGTGCGCGGTCCGGCACGCCACCACCTGGACTCCATCGTCGAGACGTTCACCCTGCCCGATCTTCCCGTCGTGTTGTGGGTGCCGTCCCGGCTGCCGGCCACCGGCGATCCGCTGCTCGATGCCGCCGACCGCCTGGTGGTCGACAGCCGGGCCGTACCCGAAGGCGCCGACGTGCTCACGCGCATCGCCGCCCTGGGCCGGCGTCTCCACGTCACCGATCTCTCCTGGATCCGCCTCTCCCCGTGGCGCAGCCTGCTGGCCGGATTGTTCGAGGGTGGCGTCAACCGGCCGTTCCTCGGCGGCGTGCGCGACGTCCACGTGACCGGCAATTTCGGCCCCCGCCATCTCCTCGGCGGATGGTTGCTCGAGAGCCTCTGCCTCCAGCGCGAGGCCGTGTCGCTCTCGCCGGCCGAGCACGTGTCCATACGCGTGTCGTCCGTCGTCGACGGCCGGCGGGGCGAGTTCGTGGTGGAGCGGGCCGGTGCCGAGCGCACCATCGGCTCCTGCATCGACATCGACGGCGGCCCCTGCGTGCGCCAGACTCTACGAATGCGCCGCCAGTGGCCCGCCCTCTCCCTGGCGGGCGCCCTCACGCGAGTCGGCGAAGACGTGACCTACCGCCGGGCCCTGTCCGGCGCCCTGGAGCTGGCCTCGTGAGGGCGGTTCTCGGGGGGCGGCGACCGTGATTGGCGAGCTGGTCGTCGTCGACGACGTGCCTGCGGCCTTTTCGCGCCATGTCATCGACGCGTTCCGCGACCGGGCCGAGGAGAGCTTCTCGCTGACGCTGTCCGGCGGGTCCACAGCCAAGCGGTGCTACGAGCGGCTGGCCGTCGACGGGGCCGACCGGATCGACTGGTGGCAGGTCGACGTCTACTGGGGCGATGAGCGGTGCGTCCCGCCCGACGATCCCGACTCCAACGAGCGCCTGGGGCGCCAGACCCTCCTCGAGCGCGTGGGCGCGGCCAACGCCGTGTACCCGATGCGTTGCGACGACGGCCCTGACCCCTACCAGCAGCGGGTGGCCCAGGCCGGCCGGCTCGATCTGGTGCACCTGGGCCTGGGGCCCGACGGCCACACCGCGTCGCTTTTCCCCGAGTCGCCCGCCCTCGGCGCCGACCCCGGACGGCTGGTGGTGATGAACACCGATCCCAAGGGGAACAACCCCCACCAGCGGATGACGCTCACCTTCTCGGGCCTCGCCCGCGCCCGCCTGGTGGTCTTCACCGTCGCCGGCGAGGACAAGCGCGCCGCCCTGGCCGGCGTGCGCGCCGGAGACGAGAGCCTGCCCGCCAGCCGGGTGCGCGCCGACCGGGTGATCTGGCTGGTCGACCCGGCGGCCGCCGGGTCCGCTTCGTAGGCCGCGCCTAGGCGGTCGGGGCCGGGTTTGCCACGCAGGGCTGGTTCACCCTGCCGAAGTCGTTGCCCGTCCACGTGTTGGAGCCACAGGCCGGACGGGGGTTGCCGTCGAAGCCGTCGAATCCGCCGTTGTCGCGGCCGCTGTTCCCGCTGACGATGTTCTCGGTGGGGCCGGGGTTGGAGCCCCCTACGGCGTCGATGCCGATGCCGTGGGTGGTGTTCTCGTTGGCCACGTTGCCGGTGATGGTCGTATGGGCGGGGGCCACGGGCTGGGGCACGGCGAACAGGCGGATGCCGTTGCCCTGGCCGCTGGTGCCGTTGCGGTGGGACATGTTGTCGGCGATCTCGTTGCCCTGGTTGGGCGGGGTGCCGGCGCAGCCGGCGGCCTGGTCGGCGCAGGTGGCCAGCACCACGATGCCGTCGGCGCCGCTGCCGGTGACGGTGTTGCCGAAGATCTTGTTGTTGTCGGCCGCCGGGCCCTCCACCCGGATACCCATGGCCTGACGGCCGGCGCTGGGGTCGCCGGGCAGCATGTTGTTGTCGGTGACGGTGTTCTGGTGGACCTGGTTGCCGGTGCACGCGCCCACCAGGGCGATACCGCTGAACGGGCCGTTACGGGCCACGGTGTTGCCCATGATGTGGTTTTCCGACGATTCGGTGACGACGATGCCGTCGCCGAAGTCTCCTCCCGCCACGCCGACGTTGTCCGCGACGGTGATGTTCTGCACCACGTTGCCTGTCCCGCCGTTGATCGCCACTCCCGCCCCGAAGCCGGTGATCGTGCCCTTCTGCAGGGTGGAACCCTTGACGTTGCGGAACACGACGCCGGGCGCGGTCGCCGGCCCCGGCCCCTCGCCAGAGATGGTGAACCCGGCCAGGTCGACGGTGATGTTGTCGGCGGCGATGATCAGGGCCGGGCCGCTGGTGCAGACGAGGTTGGCGTCGAGGGTGAGGTCCGCGGTGACCTCCTGGCCGCAGACGACCGTCGCGGGGGCGACGATCGGCCCGTCGTAGCCGCCGCTGAGCAGGGCCTGCAGGACGGCGTGGGCCTCGGCACGCGAGGGGTACCCCTCCCCGCCGTCGACCGCCACCGCCTCGCCGTCGAGCGACATGACCCGGAAGTGCCAGGTGCCGTCGTCGTTCTTGTGGAGCTCTCCAGAACCAGCCATGCGCCGACCCCCCTGTTCGCCAGTTGAACGGCGCCGAACCTAGCCGACCGCGGCAGGCGTCGCTAGGGCGGCGGGCCGTCACTGCCTCTCGGACTTCGCCGGGCCGGCGGGCCCTCCACCTTCTTTTGGGTGTCGGGCACGATGAAGGCCTGCTCGGGGGCCATCACCCACTCGGGTAGGGATTCCATGACGGCCCGCAGCGGCTCCTCCTCGGAGGCGACCAGGAGCATTCGGGGAGACGAGTCGTCGATCACGGTGTCGACGACCTGGCGGAGACGGGCGACGTCGGCGCCGGGCTTGGCCCCCTCCCCCCCGTACCGCAGGACGAACCTCGCCGTGGCCACCGCCCGCTAGCCCGGGCTCGGTAGCCCGTGGCCCTCGAACTGCGGCTCGAAACCGAGCGACTTGGCCGTGGCGAGGATGGCCTTGACCATGGCGTCGGAGCGGGCGCCGTCGCGCCGCATCGAGAGCACCGAGGCATCGAGGGCCCGGGCCGCCATCCCGGTGACCGCGGGGCACGACATCGACGTCCCGCTGATCTCGGCGTAGGTGTCCTCGGGCACGGTCGAGATGATGCCGACGCCGGGCGCCGTGAGGTCGATCTCCGGGCCCACGTTGGAGAAGTCGGCGATGAAGTTCTTCCTGTCGGTGCCGTAGGGGGCGGCCACCGTGTCCATCTCGGCCGAGCTGGTGGGGAAGGTGCCCTTGTGGCCCATGGCGGAGACGGCGAGGGCGGTCTCGATGACGGCGGGGAAGCTCACCGGTGCGCGCCCCTGGTTGCCGGAGGCGATGATGCACAGGCTCCCGGCGGCGCGGGCGTCGTCGACCGCGGCCTTCATCACCATGTCGTAGTTGCCGGTGCCGAGGCTCATGTTGATGAGGTCGCACTTGTCGGCCACGGCCTGGTCGACGGCCTTGATGATGGCGAAGTTCGAGGCGCTGCTGCTGCCCTCGCCGAAGACGCGGTACGACCGCAGGGCCACTCCCGGCGCCACGCCCCGAATCCCCGTCGGCGGCACACCCCGGGCGGCGATGATCCCGGCCACGTGGGTGCCGTGGTGCTGGCCGTTGTCGCCGTAGGCGGTGGGGTCCTCGCCCTCGGCGGTGTTGGCCCCACCGGCGATCACGAGGTCGGAGTGGTCGGCCACTCCCGTGTCGATCACCCCGACAGTGACCCCCGAGCCGGCCGAGTCCTCGGCGTTGCCGTAGAAATGGCGCAGTCCGTCGACGTAGGCCAGGTCGAGGGGGGTGAGTCGCACCTCGGTGCCGTTGGAGATGGTGAAGTTCTTCTTGAGGAGGGTCCACTGCGGCCCGAGGGGATAGACGTAGAGGCGCTCCAGCTTGACCGTCGCCACGCCGAGCACGAGCCTGACGCTGCCCGACGCGTCGGTCACGCCCTGGGCGCCGAGGCGGTTCTCGTAGTCGGCGAAGGCCTGCACGATCGCGCCGACGACGGGTGCCTTGTCCTTCCTCGACACGACCCGCAGGGAGATCGAATCGTCGGTGATGCCTTGCCGGCCACCCGGAGGAGGTCCCTCCACCTTGGGGATCGGCGCGACCGCCGGGGTGTACCAGACGACGGGGGCGAGGCGCACTCCCGGGCGCAGCGAGCGGATCGCCAGCGCCGAGGCGCGCGTCATCTCGACCAGCTTGGCCCCGTCGGGGCCGATGGAGTCGACCACCTTCAGTGACACCTGGCGGCCGTCGATGCGCAGACCGCCCGTCCCGGTCAGGTCCTCGGTCTGGAGCAGCAACTCCCGCGCCTCGGCGCCGGCGCCCCTCGCCTTGGCCCGGAGCCCCCGAGCCGGGAGGAGAACGTACTGCTCGGTACCACCTGGCTTCGCCATGATCCCCTGCCTTTCGTCGACCAGCCAAGACTGTCGCGCACGTTCATGGGCGGCGCCAGACCAATGTTTCAGGCGGTCACGCGCTCGAGCTCCACCGCGCGCCGCGTGGCCACGTCGGCCCCGACCAGGAGGGCGACCACCACGAGGAGGAGAACGAGCTTGCGCAGGGGTCGCCTCCGCGGGGGTGTGGCCTCGACGGGTACGGGGCGTGTGCGCCGAACGTAGCCCAGCCGCCGGAGATGCCGGTCGGCACCTAGGGTGAGGCTCGTGGTCCCCGCCGACGTCCTGGCCGCTCCCCTCGCCGATCTCCTCGCCGCCGCATCGTCGAGGTGCCGGCAGGCCCACGGCCCCCGGGTGACCTGGTCTCCCAAGGTCTTCGTGCCGCTCACCCGGCTGTGCCGTGACCGCTGCGGCTACTGCACGTTCGCCACCGCGCCGGCGCGCGTCAATGACCCCTTCCTGGCCCCCGACCAGGTCCTGGCCATCGCCCGGGCCGGGGTAACCGCGGGGTGCCACGAGGCCCTCTTCACCCTGGGCGAGTACCCCGAAGACCGCTGGCCCGTCGCCCGGCAGTGGCTCGACGGGGCGGGCTACGCGTCCACCGTCGACTACCTGGTGTCGGCCTGCCGGCTCGTGGTGGAGGAGACGGGCCTGCTCCCCCACGCGAACGCCGGCGCCTTGGATGCCCGCGACCTGGCCCGGCTCCGGGCGGTCACGGTGTCGCAGGGTATGATGCTCGAGTCGCTGAACCCCGACCTGGCCTGTCACCGGGGTGCCCCCGACAAGACGCCCGAGCGCCGCCTGGCCACCCTGGAAGCGGCCGGTGAGCTGGCCATCCCCTTCACCACCGGCATCCTCGTGGGGATCGGCGAGTCCCGGGCCGACCGGATCGAGGCCCTCGCCGCCATCGCCGCCAGCCATCGCCGCCACGGCCACGTGCAGGAGGTGATCGTCCAGAACTTCCTCCCCAAGGAGGGCACGGCCATGCGCGCCGCCCCCCCGTGCCCGCCCGACGAGTATCTCGGGACGGTGGCCGCAGCCCGGGTCGTGCTGCCCGACGACATCCACCTGCAGGCCCCCCCCAACCTCTCGGACGACTTCGCCCGCCTCCTCGACGCCGGCATCGACGACTGGGGCGGGGTGTCCCCCGTGACGCCGGATCACGTCAACCCCGAGCGGGCGTGGCCGGCGGTCGCCCGCCTCCGCCAGGCGACCGAGTCGAGGGGTCGGGTCCTGGCCCCGCGCCTCACCGCCTACCCGCACGTGATCCTGGCCGCCGACCGCTGGCTCGACCCCGCCCTGCACCGCGCCGTGCTCGACCGCTGCGACGCCGAAGGCCTCGGGCGCGACGACGGGTGGTACGCCGGTGCCGAAGTCCCCCCACCCACGCTGCTGCCAACACCCGGCTCAGGCAAGGGGGGAGGCCCCGTCGCCGACGTGCTGGCCGGCGTCGAGGCCGGGGAGGAGGTCGGCGAGGACGAGATCGTCACTCTCTTCTCGGCCCGGGGCCCCGAGGTGGCCGATGTCGCCGGCGTGGCCGACGACCTCCGGCGCCAGACGGTGGGCGAGGTCGTCACGTGGGTCGCCAACCGCAACATCAACTACACCAACGTCTGCACCTTCAAGTGCCGGTTCTGCGCCTTTTCCAAGGGGCCGCTCTCGCTGAACCTGCGCGGCGAGCCCTACCTGCTCGGAGTCGACGAGATCCAGCGGCGGGTGGCCGAGGCGTGGGAGGCGGGCGCCACCGAGGTGTGCCTCCAGGGCGGCATCCACCCCAGCTTCGACGGCGACTACTACGTCGACGTCTGCCGCAAGGTCAAGGAGGCGGCGCCCGACATCCATGTGCACGGGTTCACCGCCCTCGAGGTGACCGAGGGGGCCCGGCGCCTGGGTGAACCCCTCGCCGACTACCTGCGGCGCCTGATGGACGCCGGTCTCCGGTCGCTGCCGGGGACGGCGGCGGAGATCCTCGACGACGACATCCGCGCCGTGCTGTGCCCCGACAAGGTGGACACGGAGCAGTGGCTGGAGGCCCACCGCACCGCCCACGGCGTGGGGCTGCGGTCGAACATCACCATCATGTTCGGCACCGTCGAGGCGCCGCGGCACTGGGCCCGCCACATCCTGCGCACCCGCGACCTTCAGGTGGAGACGGGAGGGTTCACCGAGTTCGTCCCCCTACCGTTCGTGCACATGGCCGCCCCCATCTACCTCCAGGGCCGGTCCCGCCGCGGGCCGACGTTCCGGGAAGTGCTGCTGATGCACGCGGTGGCCCGCATCGCCTACCGCGACCTGGTCCCCAACGTCCAGGCGTCGTGGGTGAAGGTCGGTGCCGGGGGTGCCCGCCAGGTCCTGGCCGCCGGGGCCAACGACCTCGGGGGGACGCTGATGGACGAGAACATCTCCCGCGCCGCCGGGGCGGCCCACGGCCAGCGCATGGACGAGGCCTCCTTCGCCGCCATCCTCCCCGCCGGCAGGTCCCTCGAGCAGCGAACGACCCTCTACGGCCGCGTTGCCCGCGTCTGAGGGGCGCTTTCCGGTGACGAAAGGGGACACGCGTGGTCGAGCCGGTGTCGTTGACGTTGGGGGCCATCGCCGCCGCCTTGGTGGCCAAGGCCGCGGAAGGTGCGGCCGAGCGAGCTTTTGAAGACGGGTGCCGGGGCGCTGGTCGACTTGTGGGCTGGCTGCGGAAGCGATTCGCCGGCGACGATGATGATGGTGCGGTCCCTCGGCAGAGAAGGCGTCGCGCTCGAAATCGTTCGCGGGATCTCGGAGCGGAAGCACCATCCAGAGGGCTGAGTGAGTTCCTAACCGGAGTCAAGCCCGAGCGCCTTACCAGTCTTCGGTGCGGAATTCCTCGTCGAGGTAGACCGGGATCGCCGGCCTTGGTCAGGCCCTTGTGTCGGTTTGTCAGTCCGGACTGGTCGATCTTGGGCACGATCCCGGTGAACGAGCGCACGCCAGCCAGGTTGGCGAAGCGGTCGGGATCTCCGAGGCGTCCGAGGATGCCGGCGGCCAGGGTGACGCCGATGCCGGGGGCGGACACCACGATGCCCTTCGGGTCAGCCTCCTCATACAGCGCCTCGATGCGGTCCTCCATGGCTGCGATCTCGCCGTTGAGGCGGCGCAGCAGCCGCACCTCGGTGGCGATGTCGTCGGCCAACTCCTCGAAATCGAGCCCTCCTGCGGCCCACAGCTCGATGGACTCCTCTGCGGCGGCGAGCAGC
This sequence comes from Acidimicrobiales bacterium, assembly GCA_051004925.1. Lineage (GTDB taxonomy): Bacteria > Actinomycetota > Acidimicrobiia > Acidimicrobiales > AC-14 > DATAQC01. The sequence continues at coordinate 10,657 of JBPCJV010000198.1, forward strand.
TCGTCGGCCTTGGACTCCCGCCACTGACCCCGGCTGGCCCGGATGAGCAGGGTGGACAGCCGCTTGCGGCCCAGCTTTTTGAGTCCCCGGGGGTCGGCGTAGCGCTCCAGCACGGCCAGGGCGCTCTGGTGTAGTCGCAGGACCCGACCACGTCGGCCCACGCCGGTCCCAGCAGCTCAATCAGCGCATCGAGGCGGTGGGCGGTGGCGGTGCGGCGCTTGACCAGGCTCGAGCGAAGGCGCACGGCTCGCAAAAGCGGCTCGGCCGGGCCCAGGTGGTCGATGGAGCGCAGCCCGTCGGGGTGCAGCAGGGGCAGACGGGCGGATGCGGGAGTCGAGGCGGTCGGTCTTGGTGTGCTTGTTGCAGTAGTCCCGCAGGTCGGCCGACTGATCGGGCGGCACCATCACCACCTTCGGCCCCCGGGCCTGCAGCCAGGCGGCCAGGGGCACCCAGGCATTGCGGGTGGGCTCGAGCACCACCGTGACCTCGGCGCCGGCGGGCAGCTTGGCTCACAGGCGCTCCAGGTCCGCGGAGGTGGTCCGGAACCGCCAGCCCGACCACAAGTTCCCCCTTGTGCCGGCAGTCTTCTGTTGGAGAACCACTGCGATGTGCGAAGCACTCTCAGGCTTGCGGAACTCGATGAGTCGTTACGCCTCCGGGTTCGACGCCGCCCGTGTCTCTGCCACCGACGCCGCCCGGGTGATTGCCGACGCTGCGGCCATCGCGAAGATGGCGGCCACGGTGAAGGGCCTGGCCGCGGCCCGGGTGGCCGACACCGACGTGTGGCGGGCCGAAGGCGACCGCACTGCCGCTCACCACCTGGCTCGCACGACCGGCAGCACCGTCGGCGCGGCGGCCGATTCCATCAACGCCGCCCGTCGTCTCGACCAACTCCCGGCGACAGCCGCGGCCGCTCGGCGGGGCGAGTTGTCGGCCCCGCAGGTTGCCGCCATCGCCGATGCGGCGTCTGCCGATCCCTCCGCCGAGACCCGCCTGGTCGGTCAGGCCCGGCGCTCGTCGCTGCAGGAGCTGCGAGACGACTGCGCCCGAGCCAAGGCCACCGCCACCGCCGATGCCGAGGCCCGACGCAAGCGCATCCACGCCCGGCGCTCCCTGCGTCACTACACCGACTCCGAGGGCGCCTGGCATCTGCACGTGCGCAACAACCCCGAGGTGGGCGCCCAGATCATGGCCGTGATCGACCGTCTCCGCGATCGCCAGTTCGCTGCAGCTCGGCGCGAGGGGCGGCGGGAGCCGTCCGAGGCATACGCCGCCGACGCCCTGACCGCCCTGGCCCGCGACGGCGCCGCCCAGGCTGCGGACCCGGTTGCCACCACGGGCGGATCCGATCAAGCGGCTGAGGCCGGGACGAGCCGCAGGTCTACCGAGGAAACCGCCAATGGCGCTGCCGATGCGACCGACTCCCCGCCGGAGACCGCGACTGCACAACCCAGGGAGCGGACCGCAACTGGGGCCAAGGTGATCGTGCGGGTCGACCTGGACGCGTTGCTACGGGGCTATCCGATGTCGGGCGAGCTGGCCGAGTTGGTCGGCTTCGGGCCAGTGGCAGTGTCGGTCATCCGCGACCTGATCGAGACAGGCGATCCTTTCCTCACGGCCGTGGCCACCACGGGCGCTGACGTGGTCGGCGTGGCCCATCTCGGGCGGCGCCCGACGGCCCACCAGCAGACCGCGCTCGAGTGGCTGTACCCCACCTGCGCGGTCGAGGGCTGCAGCGCCGTGGCCCGCCTCGAGATGGACCATCGCGAGGACTGGGCCACCACACGTGTCACCCTGTTCTCGCTGATAGATCGCCTGTGTCCGCACCACCACCAGTTGAAGACCCGTGGAAACTGGAGTCTTGTGGAAGGCCGCGGCAAACGGGCCTTCGTCCCACCGGCCGATGCTCGCCACCCACGACATGCGCTCCCTGTGGAGGGTCCACCTGCTGCAGTTCCTACCGGTCCGCCCTAGCGAACGCTGTGGCGCTCAGAGGCCTCAAGCACCGCCGGAGTCGCCGTCGTCGGTGCCGCCATCGTCATCCGACGGCCGGGGCAGGCCGTCGAGGAGGCGTTGGGACTGGGCCGCGACCAGGGCCTCCACCTGATCGGGGCGGCTCCCGCGCGACCGGGCACTGTGCATGATCAGGGAGCGGGGCGACAGCACCCGCTGCTCGAACCACGACACAAAGAACAGCAATGAGAAGATGAGGCTCAGCGAGAGGGGGACGAGGAGGAGATCCCAGGGCGACACGTCTCCATCGTCCCCGACCGGGAGGATCCGTACCAGTCGAGCCCTAGTCTCGGTCCCATGACGCCAGGTCCCGCCCGCACCGCCCGGTCCCGCAGCGGCGACGCCCAGCTCGACGCCCGGCTTGACGAGCTGCTCGATGCCGCAGGCGCGACCGACGACCGCGACCAGCTGTTCGAGATCCTGGTGTCGGCGATCCGCCTGGCCGGCGACGATTCCGACCGCCTCGACCTCAAGATCACCAACTCCGCCCTCAAGGAGATGCGTCGGGCCTTCCGGGTCTTCGCGCCGTGGCGGGCGGTGCCCAAGGTCACCATCTTCGGGTCCGCCCGGACCCTGCCCGACGACCCCCTCTACAGCCAGACCCGGGAGCTGGCCGCCGCCCTGGCGGCCGCCGGGTGGATGATCGTCACCGGCGCGGGCCCGGGGATCATGGCCGCGGGCCACGAGGGGGCGGGTCGCGAGAATTCCATCGGCGTCAACATCCGCCTGCCCTTCGAGGGCCCCAACTCGTTCGTGGGCGACGACAGCAAACACGTGGTCATGAAGTACTTCTTCACCCGCAAGCTGATGCTCATGAAGGAGTCGGCCGGGTTCGTCGTCATGCCCGGTGGGTTCGGCACCCTCGACGAGGCCTTCGAGCTGTTGACCCTGTTGCAGACCGGCAAGGCCGCGCCGGCACCGATCGTC
>JBPCJV010000199.1:0-3657 GCA_051004925.1 Acidimicrobiales bacterium
CGTCCACCCCGTCCTGCAAGGGCTTCCGAAACGAGGTCGGCATAACGCGGAGGTCGGCATAATCATGAAGACGAACGCCGGACAGGCCTGCGCGCTCGCACAGCCGTGCAAAGGATCGACTCACCGAGTCGGGGTGCCACGACTCAGATCCGTCCGCTGCATGGCTGAACACGAATGCGCGTGGTTCTGAGCAAGCCACCCCCACCGGACGCCCTGGGCGAGGGCACGGTGGAGCACCCCGTGCACTCGCCGTATGGTGCCGGGCGAGAGCGGCTTACCGGCCCTTCCGCCCTTCTCGCGCAGTCGACGGTAGAAGCGGTCGAGGTCGGCAGCACCGAGCTTGGCCAGCGGGACCTCACCCATGCCCGGAATCAGGTACCGATCGAGGACGCCGCGGGTCTCGCGCACCGTCTTCGGCGAGAAGTCGGCCTTCGCATGGTCGAACCACTCTTCGAGGAGCTGGCCAGTCGTCGACGCCGTCCGGGCCAGCGCCCCTCGTTCTGCTTGGGCTGCCATCGCCGCCAGCGCTCGCTGCGCATCGCGCTTGCCGCATCGCACGGTCTTGAACGCCCACCGCTTCTTTCCGCTCACCGCATCGCGCCCCAGGTAGACCTTCAACTCCCAGGAACCGGTTGCCCGCTGGCGCATCGTGCCCTGCATCTGCCCCTCCCTCGCCGACCCTTGGAGTGGCAATAGAGTGGCACAGACACCCGGAGAGGCACAAGGGGCTCGCTCACCAGGCCCCTGACCTGCACTTTTATCGCAGCCCCAACGGGATTCGAACCCGTGTCGCCACCTTGAGAGGGTGGTGTCCTAGGCCTCTAGACGATGGGGCCGTGACGGCCCCGGTGAGGGGGCCGACCCAGCTGGTGAAGCTCGGGGGGGAGGACTCGAACCCCCAATAACAGGGCCAGAACCTGTCGTGTTGCCGATTACACCACCCCCGAATGGGCGAACCCAGCGTAGCCGCTCGTCACGCCCCGCCCCCTCCCACCTGCCGGTGGACGTCGGCCTCGCGGCGAAAGCCGATGACCCGGCCGACGGCGACCGCGGCGGTCTCCCGCAGGAGGTAGCGGGCCTCGGTCGTGCCGGCGATCGGGCTGGTGCGGGTGGGCGACGCGTGGCCGTCGAGGCCCAGCTCGTCGGCCATGGCGGCGATCCGGTACGAGTGGAACGGGTCGGAGACGAGCAGGACCCGGGTGATGTCACGGTCGCGGAGGAAGTTGGCGGCGGCAGCCAGCGACTGCCACGACGAAGTGCCCGACACCTCCCGCAGCACGTCGGCGTCGGGTACGCCCTTGGCCAGCAGATAGTTGGCCGAGGCGGTGGCCTCGGTGAACTGGTCGCCGGGCTTGCGTCCGCCGGTCACCACGATCACCGGCGCAAACTTGCGACGCCACAGTTCGACGGCGTGGTCGAGGCGGGCCTTGAGCACGGGTGACGGCTGGCCGTTGTACTGGGCCGTTCCCAGCACCACGATCGCCTGGGCGGGGCGGGCCTCGTCGCGCCGGGCCGCCATCCACACCTGCGTGAACGTGACACCGAGGTAGAGCACCACCGCGACCATGAGCGCGGCCACCAGCTTGAGGACGAGTCTCACGGTGGCGGCTGTGGCGGCGGCTGCTCCGACTCCCAGCGCCGGTGCGCGGCCCGCAGCCGTTGCAGGGTCGCCTCGCGCCCGAGCGCCTGCAGCGACTCGAACAGCGGCGGGCCCACGCCGCGGCCGGTGATGGCCACCCGTATCGGGGCCTGGGCCTTGGCCAGCTTGAGACCGTGCGCGTCGGCGAAGGCGAGCGTGGCCTTGTGGATCGCTTCCGCGTCCCAGTGGCAGGCCTCGTAGGCGGCCACCGCGTCGGCGAGCAGGGCCCCCGCCTGCGGGAGCCGGGTCACCGCCTTGGCCCAGGCCTCGGCGTCGATGTCGGGCTCTTCCAGGAAGAGGAAGTCGACCATGCCGGGGACCTCACCGAGCGTCCGCACCCGCTCCTGCACCAGCGGGGCCATGGCCTCGAACACGGCAGGGTCGAGACGCTCCGGCGGCCACGGCGGGTCCTCCATCAACCAAGGCAACGACTCGCGCACGAAGGTGGCGACGGGCAGGGCGCGCACGTACTCGGCGTTCACGTGGTCGAGCTTGGTGACGTCGAAGTAGGCCGGCGCCTTGTTCACCGCCTCCAGGTCGAACAGGTCGACCATCTCGTCGAGGGGCACGATCTCGCGGTCGCCGGGCGGTGCCCAGCCGAGGAGGGCGAGATAGTTGCGCATGGCCTCGGGCAGGTAGCCGCGCTCGCGGTACTCCTCCACGGCGACGGCGTGGCGGCGCTTGGAGAGCTTGCGGCGACCCTCGTCGACCAGCAGCGGCAGGTGGGCGAACACGGGGACCTCGTCGTTTCCGAGGGCCTGGCGCAGCAGCAGCACCTTGGGCGTGGACGGCAGCAGGTCCTCCCCGCGCACGACGTGGGAGATGGCCATCTCGGCGTCGTCCACGGCGTTGGCCAGCAGGAAGGTGGGCGTGCCGTCGGAACGCTGCACGACGAAGTCCTCGAGGCTGGCGTGGTCGAAATGGACGTCGCCCCGGATCAGGTCGTGCACGACGGTCTCCCCGGTGTCGGGGGTGCGGAGGCGCAGCGCCGTGCCCGGCCCGCGCGCGACGTGGCGCTCGCGGCAGAAGCCGTCGTAGCCGGGTCGGTCCCCGGCGGCGGCGGTGCGGGCGTCGATGGCCTCCCGAGGGCAGTCGCACCAGTAGGCCAGGCCGTCGGCGAGGAGCCGGTCGGCCGCCTCGGCGTACAGGTGCATGCGCGTGGACTGGCGGATCGGTCCCTCGTCGCAGTCGAGGCCCAGCCAGTGCATGGTGCGCTCGATCCCCTGGACCAGGTCGTCGCGCGAGCGGGCCGGGTCGGTGTCCTCGATGCGCAGGACGAAGGTGCCGCCCGTGTGCCGGGCGAACATCCAGTTGAACAGGGCGGCCCGGGCGCTGCCCACGTGGAGGAAACCGGTGGGCGCGGGGGCGAAGCGGACTCGGGGGGCGCTCACACCCGCAGGCTACCGGCGGCTCCTACCGGTACTGTCGCCACCCATGGCCGCAAGCGTGCTCACCTCTCAGGCAGACAACTATCCGCAGTGGTACCAGGACGTGGTGGCCAAGGCGGAGATGGCCGAGAACGGGCCCGTCCGGGGCACGATGGTGATCCGCCCGTACGCCTACGCCATCTGGGAACGCATGCAGCGCGAGCTCGACGACCGCATCAAGGCGGCCGGCGCCCGCAATGCCTATTTCCCCCTGCTGATCCCCGAGTCGTACCTCCACAAGGAGGCCGAGCACGTGGAGGGCTTCAGCCCCGAGCTGGCGGTGGTCACCCACGGCGGCGGCAAGGAGCTCGAGGAACCGGTCGTGGTGCGCCCCACCAGCGAGACGGTCATCAACGTGTTCATCGCCAAGTGGGTGCAGAGCCACCGCGACCTGCCCATGTTGTTGAACCAGTGGGCCAACGTGGTGCGCTGGGAGCTGCGGCCCCGGCTGTTCCTGCGTACGACCGAGTTCCTCTGGCAGGAGGGCCACACCGCCCACGCGACCCAGGCCGAGGCCCGGGCCTACGCCATCCGCATCCTGCGCGAGGTCTACGCCGACTTCGTCGAGGAGATCCTCGGGCTCCCCGTGGT
>JBPCJV010000200.1:0-6420 GCA_051004925.1 Acidimicrobiales bacterium
TAGGCTCCGGCGGATGACCGGCGAGCCGTGGCCCGCCTCGTAACCCGGTCGGTCGTCGACGCCGCCGGCGCGGAGGCCTTCCTGGCGCCCCGCGTCGACCTGGTGTTGGAGCGCGACTGCGGCGGCAACCGGTTCGAGGCCGCCGAGGGCCCGGTGCGCGACTACCGGCGAACCGTCCAGGTCACACCCGGCGATGCCGGCCACGAGGTCACCCAGACGGTCGAGTTCACCCTGGCCGTCCCGTACTTCTGGTGGGTGTTCATACTCCCGTTCCGGCGGAGCCTGGCCCGGCCCGGGCGACCAAGCCCTCCGTGGTGGGCGCCGCCCGCCCGGCTCGACACCAGGGCGGCATCGGTGCTGGGCACCCTCGGCGTGGTGGCCGTCATGGCCGGCTACCTCAACACGGTTTTCACCCAGAGCATCACCTTCGCGGCCGAGGAGTTCGGTGCAGGCGACACCGCCCAGGGTGTGGCCGGCGCGGTCGTGCGGGTGGGCGGCATCGTCGCCCTGGTGGTGGTGTCGATGGCCGATCGGAAGGGCCGTCGCCTGGTGCTGCTCTGGTCGGCCGGCGCCGGCTGCGCGCTGGCGGTGACCGGAGCGCTGGCGCCCTCGTTGGAGTGGCTCACGGGCAGCCAGGTACTGGCCCGGGCCTTCGCCACCGCCCTAGCCCTGGTTATCACCATCATGGCCGCCGAGGAGATGTCGGCGGGATCGAGGGCCTACGCAGTGAGCTTGCTGGCCATGGCCGCGGGCTTCGGAGGCGGGCTGTGCCTGCTGAGCCTGCGCCTCGTCGACCTGGGCCCGCAGGGATGGCGGCTGCTGTACGTGCTGCCCGTCGTCGCCCTGCCGCTGCTGGCGAGCGTGGCCCGTCATCTGCCCGAGAGCCGGAGGTACACGGCCCGCACGAAAAAGCCGGTGGAGCTCGCCGGGCACGGGCAGCGGCTGGCGCTGCTCGCCGTGGCCGGCCTCCTCACCAACCTGTTCTTCGCGTCCCAGTCGCAGTTCTCCAACCTCTACCTGCGCGACGAGTTGGACTTCAGCGGGGCGATGATCGGGTTCTTCTCCCTCGTCACGGCCACGCCGGCCGTCGTGGGCATCGTCATCGGCGGCCGGCTGGCCGACACCCACGGCCGCCGCCGGGTCGCCGCCTTCTGCATCGTGGCCGGAAGCCTGTGCACTGTCATGTTCTTCTTCTCCGACGGCTGGAGCGCGTGGGCGTGGGCCACGTTGGGAACCACGGTGTCCAACGCGTCGATCCCGGCCCTCGGCGTGTACGGGCCGGAGCTGTTCCCGACGGCGTTGCGGGGCCGGGCCAACGGCATCGTGGCCCTCAGTGCCCTCGCCGGCAGCGCCACCGGCCTCGTCGCCGCCGGGATGCTGAGCGACCACTTCGGGCGTATCGGCCCGGCCATGGCCTGCCTGGCCGTGGGACCGGTCATCGTCGCCGTCCTGGTCCTCACCCGCTATCCCGAGACGGCCCGCCGGGAACTGGAGGACCTCAACCCCGAGGACCGCCCCCCGACGCCGGAGTAGCCCCTCGGGGGTCAGGGCAGGCCCGTGACCCAGTCGCGCACGATGGCAGCCACGTCGGCGTCACGGCGGCGCAGGCCGTGGTCACCACCCTCAAGCCACACGTGGGTGACGGGGCCGGGAATGGCCTCGGTGGCCTCCTCCAACTCGGCGGGGGTGCCGAAGGCGTCACGGGTGCCGCTCAGGACCAGGCAAGGAAGGTCGAGGTCGCCGAGGTGCTCGGTCCGGCGGCGATCGGGCCGACCCGGGGGGTGCAGCGGGTAGCTGACGAGCACGAGGGCGAGGGCGGGCAGGCCCTCGGCCACGGCCATGGAGCACATGCGCCCGCCCATGGACCTGCCGCCGAGCACGAGGCGCGAGGGTGCCAGCCCGGTCCGCTCGGCGAGGGCCTCCGCGCCCCGGCGCACCGCGGCGACCAGCACCTCGGGGCGGTCGGGCCGGGAGCGCCCGGCCAGGCGGTAGGGGAAGTCCATGCGATCGACCACCATTGGGGCGAGGGCCTCCTCCACCGCCACCAGCGACGGCTGGTCCCGCCCCGCCCCCGCCCCCGGCGTCAGCAACACGGCCCGATCAGGTGCAGCCGGTGGGCTCACGCGGTGAGGATACGGCGGGCTTCGGTGAGCTCGAGGATGCGCTGACCGGCGCCCTCGGTGCGGGCGCCGTGGTCGGGGTGCGACTCGCGGATCAGGTTGCGGAAGCGGCGCATGACCTCGGAGCGTTCCGGGCTGGTCCCGGGGTCGAAGCCGAGCACCTGGAGGGCCCAGCGCTCGTCGGTGGGAAACAGCCGCCACGACTTCGCCGAGGTGCTCGTGGGGTCGGACAGATGGGCGATGAGCGGAGCCCCCATGGGACCGTTCCAGCGCACGGCCTTGCGGATGGCGTGGAACACGGCCGGGCGCGTGGTGGTGTGGAGGCGGCCCGCGGCATACACCGCGCCGAGGAGCTGCGGGGCGGCCAGGCCGTGGCCGTCCAGCTCGAAGTGCATGGCCTCACCGTCGCCGACGAGCTTGTGCCGGCTGCGGTCGAGTCCCACCACGTCGACCTGGAACCGGTGGCGCAGGCGGGGTTGGGGCACACGACGGTCGTGTTCGAGGTCGTCGATCAGCTCGACCAGCTCGTCGCGCAATTCGGGCCCCACCTCGTCGACGTGGGCGGCGACGATGCCCCCGAGCAGGATGCCGCCGTACCCGGGGGCCGGTTCGGTGGGCAGCCACTGGTTCCCGAGGGCGATGCGGCGCGTGGGCGCGACCGCACGGCTGTGTCGGATCTCCAGCTCGGCCAGCAGCATCGTCGAACGGTATACGGGGCAGGGCGCCGCCGAGGTTGGCTCAGGTCGTTAGACGAACGGCCTAAGGACCTCTCTGAGGGTGCGGGCGTCGGCGGCCACGAGCTCGGGGTCGGCGACGGCGTCGAGATCGCCGCAGATCTTGGCCGACAGCTCACGCACCTTGGCCCAGAGCTGGTCCTCGATGCCGAACGGAGGTGGGCTCTCGGCGATGACGCCGGCGGCGCCCCCCAACTCCGCAGCCACCGCCTCGTCGGTGGGCTCGTGCATGAGCCGGTCGGCGGCCACGAACAGATCGGCCATGGCCGCCTGAGCCACCTCGCCACCGCCGTCGGCGCCGGACCCGGCGTCGTCGCCCTCGTCGTCCTCGTCGACCAGCGCCGACTCCTCCAGCTCGTCGAGCACGTTCTCGGCCAGCTCGTCGTCGATCTGCCTCACGGCCAGGGTCAGGCCCGGCTCCCACCGCGACGGGATGCCTCGCTCGGCCAGGGTCCTCGTGAGCTCCACCCTGGTCGCCGCCGGCCAGTCGTCGAGCTCGTAGAGCACCTCCTCGTCGGGACGGTCGGCGTCGAGCGTCGGCTTCGGGACGTCGGTGGCCAGCGCCACCTTGCACTCCCAGCACCGCGCCTCGGTCAGGGCGTACTCGGCCCCGCAGAACGGGCAGCAACCGGTCATCATCGGCTCTTCCTCTCGCCACTGCATCTTGGCCGGCTTCGCCGGCGGGGCCGGCGGGCCCAGGGGGCATCGGTCAAAGTACCGGGTCCTCGGTCCACCGGCCGAAGACGGGGGCCAGGGCGTCGACCACCTCGCCCACGGTGGCATAGGCCCGCACAGCGTCAAGTATGGCGGGCAGCAGGTTGACGTCGGGCCGGCGGGCATCGTCGGTCGCCCGGGAGAGGGCCCGGGCCAGCGCGGCGCCGTCGCGTCCTGCCCTCACCTCGGCCAGTCGCTCGAGCTGGCGCTCCTCGACGTCGGCGGCGATCTCGTGGATCTCGATGGGGTGGTCGTCGCCCTCGGTGTAGCGGTTCACCCCCACCACGACCCGGTCGCCGGCGGCCATGGCCGTCTCGGCGGCATACGAGGCATCGGTGATGTGGGACTGGAACCACCCGTCCTCGATCCCGACGTGGACGCCCTCGAGCATCGATCCCCCACCCATCCTGTCGATCTCGTCGAGCAGGCCGGCGGCCCGGTGCTCCATCTCGTCGGTGAGCGACTCCACCAACCAGGAGCCTCCGAGCGGGTCGGCCACGAGGGGGACGCCCGTCTCGTGGGCGATCACCTGCTGGGTGCGCAGGGCCAGACGCGAGGCCCGGTCGGTGGGCAGGGAGTAGACCTCGTCGAGCCCGTTGGTGTGCAGGCTCTGCGCCCCGCCCAGCACCGCGCCCAGAGCCTCGACGGCCGTGCGCACCAGGTTGAGCTCGGGCTGCTGGGCGGCGAGGGACGCCCCCGACGTCTGCGCGTGGAACCGGCACTGGAGCGCCCGGGGGCGGCGGGCGCCGTAGCGGTCGTGCATCCGCACCGCCCACAGGCGGCGGGCCGCCCGGAACTTGGCCACCTCCTCGAACAGGTCGAGGTGGGCGTTGAAGAAGAAGCTGAGCCGGGACGCGGCGTCGTCGACGGCCATGCCCGCGGCCATGGCCGCCTCGACGTAGGCGAAGCCGTTGCCGAGGGTGAACGCCAGTTCCTGCACCGCCGTGGCCCCCGCCTCCCTGATGTGGTAGCCCGACACCGAGACCGGGTACCAGCGGGGCATCTCCGCGGCGCAGAACCGCACCAGGTCGGTGGCCAGGCGCATCGACGGCCGCGGCGGGAAGAGGTACTCCTTCTGGGCCTGGTACTCCTTCAGGATGTCGTTCTGGACCGTGCCCCCCAGGTCGGCCCGCGCCACACCGGCGCTCTCGGCCGCGGCGACGTACATGGCCAGCAGGACGGCCGCCGGGCCGTTGACGGTCATCGACGTGGTGACCGAGCCCAGGTCGATGCCGGCGTAGAGGTCGGCCACGTCGGCCAGGGTGTCGACGGCCACCCCACCTCGGCCGATCTCGCCTTCGGCCCTCGGGTCGTCGGAGTCACAGCCCATCAGGGTGGGCAGGTCGAAGGCGGTGGACAGGCCGTCGCTGCCGCTCTCGAGCAACTGGCGGAAGCGGGCGTTGGTGTCGGTCGCCGTGCCGAAGCCGGCGAACATCCGCATCGTCCAGAGCTTGCCCCGGTACATCGAGGCGTACGGGCCCCGGGTGTAGGGGTAGGTGCCGGGCACCTCGGCCCCGGGGGGGCCGTACACCGGGCGGAGCGGGATGCCGGACTCCGTGGTGATCGTCGGCCGGCCCGAGAGGACCTCTGAGCGGGGTGGTGGGCCTGAGCGGCCCTCTGAGCGGGGTGGTGGGCCCGAGCGGCCCTCTGAGCGGAGTGGTGGGCCTGAGCGGCCCTCTGAGCGGGGTGGTTGTTCGGACGCCTGCCCGGGAGCCGACACGGCCGAGATGGTAGAGCCCCGGCCGCGTACGGGCGATCAGGTACTGGGTTCGATGAACAGGTCGCCGGCGGCGACCGTGTAGTTCTCGCCGTTCACCCACACCATGTACCGGAGCCAGGCCGTGTCGGGGAGGAGGGTCACCGGCGTGCTCATGACCGACGTGTAGTCGCTGCCCCCGACGTCGACGGTCACGGCGTCGGTCTGCAGCCACTGGCCGGTGGCGCTGAGCTGGCCGACGAGGAACTGGGCGCTCCCCCCTTCGCCGTCGAGGGCGGCCGCCTTCCCGCCGAACACGTACTTCGTCATCGCCGGGCGGGAACGCGGGCCCGAGCGGCCCCCCGAGCGGGGGACGTCGTCGTCGTCGAGGAACTGGTCCTGGAAGATGGCCTTGCTCCGCCCACACGAGGGCATGGCGCCGTCGCAGTTGAACACCAGGTACCCGTTGCCGTCCGGCGCCCGGTAGGTGTCGCGCCGGGCCGCCAGCGGCGACGGCGGCGGCGGGTCGGCACCCGCGGAGATCACCCGCCACGGAGAGGACGGCGCGTCGGGCCGGGCCTTGTCGAGCAGGTTCCAGCGTAAGGTGTGGACGTACAGGCCGCTGCGCGTCGGGTCAGGCGGAGCGTCGGGCACCCCGGGCATCTTGACCACCCTGCTGTAGACCAGGTGGGTCTCGCCCGTGGCCGGGTCCTTCACCAGGCGGGGGTACGACGGGTCGCAACTCGACGGCAGGGGCGAGCCCGGCACGCTCTCGTCGGAGAAGGCGACCGGGTTCTCGTGGGGGCGGGCCGGGGAGTCCCACACGGTGTTGCGCACCTCGGCGGTGCGGTAGACGCCCAGGTCCCACGTGGCCCCGGGCATCCCGCAGAGGGGCCGGTCGGAGGCCTCGGCGACGAGGTAGTACCAGGGCGCCTCGTGGACGACGTCGCCTCCCCCGCCGCCGATCACCGCCTCGTTCGAGTTCGGAGGAAGCCAGTGGGGCTCCTGCCACGCCGGGCTGCCGCCGTGGCCGTCGCCCGGTGGGAGGCCCTTTGGGAACTGGTTGTCGAAGATGTTGTCGGGCGGCAGGGGAGGGGGGTCGTCGGGCCCGACGACCCAGTTGACGAAGTCCGCCGTCTTGGCCAGGCCCGTGAAC
>JBPCJV010000201.1:0-5114 GCA_051004925.1 Acidimicrobiales bacterium
CCCGCCCTTGCCTACGAACGCCACCTTCACGATGTCACTCCCCTTCTCCCCGCGCCCTCGACCTCTCCGGGTGGCGACTCTATGCCAGCAGCGGGGCCAGGCCCCGGGCGGCCACGTCGATCACGTGGTCGATGATCACGTCGATTTCCGGCCAGGGGAAGGCGGGGGCACAGATGAGGAGCGAGGTCAGGCCGTGCATGTTGGTCCACAGGCCCACGGCCACGAGCGTGGCGTCGCCGGCGGCGAACACCCCGGCGTCCATGCAGCGCTGCACGTCGTCGACCAGGTGGCCGAACGCCGCCGCCGCCGCCGGCATCTCGTCCAGGGTGCGGTCCCCGGCGCCGCGCACCATGAACAGGATGCGGTAGTGCTCGGGATGCTCCACTCCGAAGTGCACGTAGGCGCGGCCCTTCTGCCGGAGGGCCTGCATGGGATCGTCGACCGACGTGGCCGCCTGCTGGAGCAGGGCGTCGAACTCGGCGAACCGGCCCTCGCCCACGGTGAGCAGGAGCTCGGCCTTGTCGGCGAAGTGCAGGTAGATCGACGGGGGGGTGACCCCCACGGCGTCGGCCACGGCCCGGATGGACACCCGCTCCGCGTCGCCGGTCTCCACCAGCAGCGCCTCGGTTGCCTCCAGGATCTCCTCGCGCAGGCGGTCGCCCTCGCCCCGGCGCGACCGGGTACGTCGGGCAGTGGAGAACTCGGGGTCCGGCCGGTCCGCCTCCGTCAACCTCGGAACTCCGGGACGGTCAGCTCGTGCCTTCATGGATCCAGGATGCCGGGAAAGGGGCGAGTAGGGGCCTCACGGGCGTGAAGACCCCTACTCGGGAGGGGGGTTGCACCGTGTACGGTGCTCCTGGCCCCTACCCGCGCCGATGGGCCGCGAAACGCCCACTCAGGTATTTTTTTCCGCGACCGGGGCGAGGGCGACGTCGACCGAGAACGCCGTGGCTTCTTCGGTGCTCGTGCCTCCGACGCGACCGGCTTCGGCCACGTCGGTCAGGGCGGCCGACAGCGCAACGAGGCGCTCGGCCGTGTCGCGAACCACCAGGTGGGCCACGTCGGCCCGCATCGACACCTGCGCCGCCGTCTTGGCCCGGCGTACCTCTCCGAGGACGGCGGAGGCCATGTCGAGCACGGCCGGGTCGCCTCCGGCCCCGGCGGCCCGCAAGGCCGACGACTCCGGCCACGGGGCCCGGTGGACCGATCCCTGCTCCCACAGCGTTGCCTGGCCCCACGACCACACCTCGTCGGTCACGTAGGGGAGGAAGGGGGCGAACAGGCGCAGGAGCGTGGACAGGGCCAGCGACAGCGCCCGGTCGGCCGACGCCGCCCCCTCCTCGCTGCCCCCCCCGTAGGCCCGGCTCTTGACCAGTTCCAGGTAGTCGTCACAGAACCCCCAGAAGAAGCTCTCGGTGCGCTCCAGGGCCCGGGCGTAGTCGTAACCGTCGAAGGCGGCGGTGGCCTCGTCGACCACTTCGGCCAGGCGCCCGAGCATGGCCTTGTCGAGGGCGGCGCTGACCTCACCCGGGTCCGACGGTGCCCCGGGGGACGGGCCGGTACCGAGGCGCGACAGGACGAACCGCGAGGCGTTCAGGATCTTGATGGCCAGGCGCCGCCCCACCTTCAGCTGGGCGGCGTCGACGGCCGTGTCCACGCCCGGGCGCCCGCTCGCCGCCCAGTGGCGCACGGCGTCGGCGCCGTACTCCTCCAGCAGGGGGAGGGGTGTGACCACGTTGCCCTTGGACTTGGACATCTTCTTGCGGTCGGGGTCGAGGACGAAGCCGGAGATGGCGGCGTGGTGCCAGGGAACGGAGTCGTGTTCGAAGTGGGAGCGCACGATCGTGGAGAAGAGCCAGGTGCGGATGATGTCGTGGGCCTGCGGGCGCAGGTCCATGGGGAAGACCCGGGCGAACAGGTCGGGGTCGTCCTCCCACCCCCCGGCGATCTGGGGCGTCAGCGAGGAGGTGGCCCAGGTGTCCATGACGTCGGCGTCGCCGGTGAAGCCGCCGGGCTGGTCACGCTGTGCTTCGTCGTAGCCCTCCGGCACGTCGACCGAGGGGTCGACGGGCAACCGGGCGTCGTCGGGCCGCAGCGGGCTCTCCCAGTCGATGCTGCCGTCGTCGCCGATCGGGTACCAGAGGGGTAGGGGCACGCCGAAGAACCGCTGGCGGCTCACCAGCCAGTCGCTGTTGAGGCCCTCCACCCACGACTGGTACCGGGCCTGCATGTACGGGGGGTGCCACTGCAGCTCCGCGCCGCGGGCCAGCAGCTCGTCGGTGTGGTCGAGGGTGCGGATGAACCACTGCCGGCTGGTGACGATCTCCAGGGGGCGGTTGCCCTTCTCGAAGAACTTCACTGCGTGAGTGATCGGCCGGGGCTCGCCGAGCAGGTCTCGCGATTCTTTCAAGAGCTCGACGATCCGAGTGCGGGCTCCTTTCACCGTCTTGGTGGCCAGCTCCTCCCAAGCCACGAGTGCCTTGTAGGTCTCGATGCCTTTGGGCGCGTGATTCTGGAACCTGCCGTTGCGCTCGACGATTGCCCGTACGTCCAGCTCCAGCTCCCGCCACCAGATCACGTCGGTGAGGTCGCCGAAGGTGCACACCATGGCGATGCCGGTGCCCTTGTCGGGGTCGGCCAGCTTGTGGGCCTTCACCTCCACCTCGACGCCAAAGAGAGGAGTTGTCGCATTGCGGCCGATCAGGTGGCGGTGCTTTTCGTCGTCAGGGTGGACCACTAGCGCTACACAGGCAGGCAGCAGCTCGGGGCGGGTGGTGTCGACCGGAAGGTCGTTGCCGTCGGGGTCCCGGAACCGGAGTTGGTAGTAGGCGCTTGCCTCCTCGCGGTCCTCGAGCTCGGCCTGGGCGACGGCGGTCTGGAAGTCGACGTCCCAGAGGGTGGGGGCCTCGGACTGGTAGGCGATCCCCTTGTCGAGCAGGCGGAGAAACGAGCGCTGGGAGGCCCGCTGGGCCCTCTCCTCGATGGTGGCGTAGGTCATGGTCCAGTCGACCGACAGGCCCAGGTACCGCCACACCTCCTCGAAGGTCTTCTCGTCGGTGGCGGTGAGGCGGTGGCACAGCTCGACGAAGTTGGGGCGGGACACGGCGACGGCACGGGAGGTGTCGGTCGGCGGGACGAAGTCGGGGTCGTAGGGGAGCGACGGGTCGCAGCGCACGCCGAAGTAGTTCTGGACCCGACGCTCGGTCGGCAGGCCGTTGTCGTCCCAGCCCATCGGATAGAAGACCTCGCGCCCGCGCATGCGCTGGAACCGGGCGATGGTGTCGGTGTGGGTGTACGAGAAGATGTGCCCGATGTGCAGCGACCCGCTCACCGTCGGGGGCGGCGTGTCGATGGCGTAGACCCGGACGCGATCGGCCGCGCGGTCGAAGCGGTAGGTGCCGTCGGCGTCCCACCGCTCGTTCCACTTGCGCTCCAGCCCGTCGAGGCTGGGCTTGTCGGGGACGGTCGGGCTCATGCGAGCGTTACGGTAACCGCGTGATGCGTCTGCACGACACGGCGCTGGGCGACCAGCTCGAACTCACCCTGCGGGAACCGGGCCGATTCTCGATGTACGTGTGCGGGCCGACGGTGTACGACCTGCCCCACGTGGGCCACGGCCGCCACCTCCTCGTCTACGACGTGTTGCGCCGCTATCTCGAATGGTCGGGCCTCGAGGTGCACCACGTGTCGAACATCACCGACATCGACGACAAGATCATCGACCGGGCGGCGAGAGACGGTCGCAGTGAGGCCGACGTGGCCGCCGAGTTCGAGGAGGCCTGGTACGCCGCCGTCGACGGGCTGGGCGTGCTGCGGCCCCATGCCGATCCCCACGCCACCGCCTACGTGGACGACATGGTGGCGCTCGTCGCCCGGCTGGTGGACACGGGCCACGCGTACGCGACCGACGAGGGCGTCTGGTTGGCCGTCGACACCGTGCCCGGCTATGGGCTCCTGGCCCGGCAGTCGCTCGAGAGCCTGCGGTCCGGCGCCCGGGTCGACGTGGTGGCGGCCAAGCGCTCGCCCCTCGACTTCGCCCTCTGGAAATCGGTCAAGCCCGGCGAGCCGTCGTGGGAGTCGCCGTGGGGACCGGGCCGACCCGGCTGGCACACCGAGTGCGTGGTCATGTCGCTCGACCTGCTCGACGAGGACTTCGACCTGCACGCCGGCGGCGCCGACCTGGCCTTCCCCCATCACGAGAACGAACGGGCGCAGGCGCTAGCGCTGGGCCGGCCCTTCTCCCGGCGGTGGATGCACCACGCGTTCGTGGAGGTGGCGGGGGAGAAGATGTCGAAGTCGCTGGGCAACTTCACGACACTCACCGACCTGCTCGCGGCCAACGACCCGCGCGCCTACCGGATGCTCGTGCTCCAGTCGCAGTACCGAAAGCCCATGGAGGTGACGGCGGCCACCCTCGACTCGGCCACCCGTGCCCTCGCCGCCCTCGACGACTTCGCCCGCCGTACCGCGGACCTCCAAGCCGTGCCGTCGGATGCTGTTGCGCTGGCGGCGTTCCGGTCGCGCATGGACGACGACCTCGACACGCCGGGCGTGATGGCCGACCTGGCCGACCTTCGGCGGCGGGCCAACTCCCTCCTCGACGAGCGCGACGATGCCGGGGCCGCGCCGATCGTCTCGGCCGTGCGGGAGATGGTGCGCGTGGTCGGCCTCGAGCTGGTCGGCAGTGACGCGGTTCCTCCGGACGTGGCCGCCCGTCTCGTGGCGCGCGACGAGGCCCGGGACGGCAGGGACTGGGCCGCGGCCGACGCCATCCGCCGCGACCTGGAGGCCGACGGCTGGACCGTCGAGGACACGCCGGGGGGCACGCGAGCTCATCGTTGACCCGGTCCGGGGACCAGGTGCTAGCGTTCGTCCGAGGGATTGGCGTCTGTACGGCAACACCGCACGGGTTGAGCAGTCCCCTCGCATATCCGTACCTATCAAGGGGAAGTGCCAACCGTGGCAACCGGTACCGTCAAGTGGTTCAACGCAGACAAGGGCTTCGGCTTCATCTCCCAGAAGGACGGCCAGGACGTATTCGTCCCCTTCAGCGCCATCCAGACCTCGGGCTACCGCCGCCTCGAAGAGGGCCAGAACGTCGAGTTCGAGGTCCA